>DATGGN010000227.1:0-11526 GCA_035308485.1 Rhizomicrobium sp. | reverse complement strand
TGGATTTGGCGGGAGACACGTGCCCACGATTTCTGACGGGTTCCGCTGTGCGAACCCCTGCCACGCTGACGCGCTCGGGTTATATTTTCCCGCTCCGCTCCGCAAGTGCCGCTCGAAAGCAGACACCTCGATGGCTGCTTTTCAAAACGGTCGCCTCAGGATCCCATTCGGGCAGAATGTCCGTCGGTTGGCCGACTGACATGGGGAATGCGTGCTTTGGCACGGCGGACCAGCGCACGCACGACGCGTGCCGAGAAGGCAATTCTGTTCGGTCCCGAAAGTCCGACAATCACCCGCCTGACTTGCGTCATCGGCGTGGGTTCCGCAGGCAGACCAGGCGGCATTTCTGGCGTCGGGGTGAGGTCCGGGGTCAAAGCGGCGCCGGCTTCCGCCGGAAGGGCGTGGGTCGGAGGCGGCTCGATGTCGGCGGAAATGACCTTGCGCTCGCCATTTCGCTTCGCAGTGCGCAGGCCGCTATTCGAAACGCACGTCACGGCCAGTTCCGCAGGCGGAACCGCGCCGGCTCCCGGGAGGGGCGCGTGGGCCGGGGGCGGCTCGACGTCAGCAGAAATGACCTTGCGCTCGCCGCTTCGCCGTTTCAACGCGCGCAGGTCGTCGATCGAGAGGCGGGTCACGGTGAGCTCAGTGGATTTCTTCACCGGCTTGTCTTGCGCGGCCGCACCATCCGGCCTGGCATCCGCATCGGCGGTTGCGGTCGCCGATTTCGCCGCCTGCTCTTCCAGGTATTTCCGGGCTTTCGGCGCTTCTTCCAGCTCGACGCCGTACACGCCGTCGCGAGCCGAATGTTCCTCGATGACCTTGATTCTCTCGTACGGAATGCCGCTGTCGAGGAAGTATTTCGTGAAGAACTGGACGTGCGGCCTGATCGACGGCATCGCGACGAATTTCAACACATAATCGGCATTGGGTGCGCCCTTTAGGACTTCCACCATTCGCCACGGCATGAAGTTCTTGTCGCGAAGGTGGCAACCGATGTGCAGATGCAGCTTGCCGTTCCAGTCCCAGCTCAACACCTCCTGGTGTTTTGTCTGGAACGACAGGTTTGTTCGAATCTCCAGGTCGGTGAAACGATCCAGATTGTCGTGAAACAGGCGCATCATGTCTACGTAGCAGCGCCGCGCCGAAGGCTCGCCGCCCGTGAGCCGCATCGAGATGGCGCCAAACTGGTTGACGATCTTTTCGGCGCCCACCATGATTTCGTCGTCGGTGAGTTCAAGGCCTCTCGCATTGACCGTGCGCCAGTCGCAGCAATAGGCGCAGGTGTAATTGCAAACGTCCGTCATCTTCCAGCGAATGAACATCTTCGAATAATAACCGCGCCGCTCGGGCTGGTAGACTCCGCGCAGTCCCTGCTGGCCTATCCTGCGAGCGAAATCCGCTTCATCCGTCCCGCGCAGAACGTTGTTGTGAAAACACATCAGCTGGTGGCAGGGAATATCACAGCCCAGCTCGTCCCGTGCCAGCCGAAGAACCTTGAGAGGGCCTGCGTCGCGGATATCGCCCAGGATCTCCTTCTTCACGACGGTCTTGGGACACCGTCCGTACAGACCGTTCGGCGCAATTTCGAGCGAGGTCACGCCGGCGGTGCAACTCGCCCACCGCGGCGTTCGGTTGTTCGCATAGGCACGAACGCGGCCCTTGACGACCGCGAAAACCAGGTCGTCTTCCTCGAAGGGTTGCCGCGCCACCTCGAGCATCGCCGGCGCAGAGATTTTCTCGGCGAGGATTCCCAGCCTTGAAAGGGCGCTTTCGAAATGCACGTTCTGATGGCGCGCCATGCGTTCAGCAAGATCGCGCACCATCGGGTCGTCGATGACGGAGGCCCGAGGTGACTCCAGGTCGGTTTCGAACATGCCTGTGGGCTCCCCCGCCCGGACTGCAGGTAGGAGCCTACAAATCCCCGCGGCGAATTCAAGACGGAACCTTTCAGTCGGACCGGGACGCCATATCTCCGAAACGGACCCGGAAGGCAGTGAGCGATGCGAAATTCCATAGGTAAATGAAAGGCTTAAAACGAAAAGACTCGCGGACGGCGAGGCTTGTTTCGATTTGTGAAACGATTTTGACGGTCGGGCCCCGCCGTCTCTTCGATCCGGTCCCCGATGCCCTCCCGGGGCGTTCCGGATCGGGGCGAGCATTTTCCTGAGCGATCGAATCAGGGACCCTGGGCGAGCGCCCGAAGGGTCGCGGCGGGCCGACCCTCATTTGCTCCGGACGCCGGGAGAGTGCCAGTTTCAACGGCCGATGCTGCGGCTCGGCGACCGAGCCGTTCACGATGGACTGGAAGGATCGAGACGCATGTCGGGCGTTCGCGTTTTGCCGTTCGCTGCAGTCGCTGCGACTCTTGCGGTCGCATCGGCGAGTGCCACCGACACGCACTGCTTCGACGACGTGGCGGCAACGCGCGGCTACACGCTTGGCACGCCACAAGACGCTACGCCCACGCCCGACGGCAAATCGGTTCTCTATCTGCGCAGCGGCCCGCGCGACACGGTCCAGCGGTTGTACACCTACGATCTTGCGGGCGGCGGCGAACACGAGCTGATTGCGCCGGACGCTTTGCTCGGCGGCCGGCGGGAACAGCTGAGCGCGGAGGAGAAGGCCCGGCGCGAACGCGCCCGCATCAGCGTAAAAGGCTTCACGGCTTTTGCGCTGTCGCGCGACGGCGGCGAGGTTCTCCTGTCGCTCGGCGGCAGGCTCTTTGTGCTGTCGCGGCGTGATGGCAAGGTCAGTCCGCTCCCCGGCGAAGGCTGGATCGCGCCTCAGCTGTCGCCTGACGGAACACGGGTCGGGGCCTTGCGCGACGACGATCTGCACGTGATCGACATCGCCCGGAAAACAGACACGCAACTCACGCACGGTGCGGGCGAAACCTTGCAGCACGGCGAAGCGGAATTCGTCGCCCAGGAAGAGATGGACCGGCGCGACGGCTTCTGGTGGTCGCCGGATTCCCGCTTCATTGCCTATGAGGAGTCCGACCTTACGCCCGTCGAAGCCCAGTACGTCGCCGACCCGCTCGTCCCCCAGCAGAAGCCGGTGGAATTCCGCTACCCGCGCGCCGGCACGCCAAACGCGATCGTCCGCCTCGGCGTGATTCCGGCCGCCGGAGGCAAGACCGTCCGGCTCAATTGGGACAACGGAGCCTACCCCTATCTCGCCCGCGTCGAATGGATGAAGGGCGGCCCGCTCGCGCTCCTTGTACAGAACCGCGGGCAGACCGAAGAAAAGTATTTCACCACCGATCCGAAATCCGGCGCCTTGCACCTCCTCTGGACCGAACGCGATGCGGCGTGGATCGACCTCGCGCCGCCGATGCCGAAAGAAGTTCCGTACTGGCTGCCCGATGGAAGCGGCTTCCTCTGGATGACGGAGCGCCACGGCCAGAAAGAGCTCGAGCGCCACGCCGCCGACGGAAGACTTCTCAACGCCGTGACGCCTGCCGGCTTCCGTTTCGACGCTTTGCTCGATGTCGACGTGCATGACGGCACGGCAGTTGTACAGGGCGGAACGGACCGGCTTTCAAGGCAGGTCTGGCGCGTCGCACTGACGGGCGGAGCAGCAATCCCCGTTTCTGCCGCGCGCGGTCTGAACGCCGGACAGTTCGGCGGACAGCACGCGGTGTTTGCACATGAGTACAATCTCCCGGACGGATCGCATGGCGTCGACATTCTGTCGCGCGACGGCCGGACGATCGCAACCCTGCCGTCGATGGCGGAAACACCGCCTTTCATGCCCGCGCCGGATTTTTTCACCGTCGGCAAGCTCGGTTTCGACGCAGTCGTGCTGCGTCCCGGCCACTTCGATGCGGATCGCAGGTATCCGGTGATCCTTTCGGTCTATGGGGGTCCCGCGGCGAAGATGGTGTGGGCAAGCCCGCGCAACTACTTCACGCAACAATGCATGGCCGATCACGGCTACATCGTTGCGATCTCGGACAATCGCGGGACGCCGGGGCGTGACAGCGCCTGGTTTCGCGCCGTGAAAGGCGATGCGATCGACATTCCGCTTGAAGACCAGGTGGATGCGCTTCAGGCGCTGGGTGCACGCGTGCCGCAGATGGACATGGCGCGAGTCGGCGTCTTCGGGTGGTCGTTCGGCGGATATTTCTCGGCGATGGCGACGATGCGGCGTCCCGACGTCTTCGCGGCCGGCATTGCGGGCGCGCCGGTGGTCGACTGGCAGGATTACGACACCTATTACACCGAACGGTACATGGGACTACCG
Organism: Rhizomicrobium sp.; assembly: GCA_035308485.1. Lineage (GTDB taxonomy): Bacteria > Pseudomonadota > Alphaproteobacteria > Micropepsales > Micropepsaceae > Rhizomicrobium. Next base: position 7,281 of record DATGGN010000227.1, on the reverse strand, counting down.
CAGACAAATCCCGACGGATACCGCAAGAGCAATGTGCTCACCTATGTGGATCAGCTTCAACGCCCGCTGCTGATCATCCACGGCGTCACCGACGACAATGTCCATTTCGAGAACACGATGAAGCTGACGCTCGCCCTGCTCAGGGCGGGGAAGCCGTACGATCTCCTGGTGCTGCCCGGGACGCACATGCTGGCGGACGATCTTCTGCGCGCCCGCGAAACCGAACGGCAGATGGATTTCCTTGCCGGCCATCTCGGTGTGGCAAGATAGACGTCACGCGCACCCATGCCGCCGTCTTGCCGCGCGTTCGCTTGGGGAATGTCAGCCGACGCGGCTGTTACGGCGATCGCGACTCCATTCCGGCAGAATTGCCGGCGCTCGGTCGACCGATAGCAGGAAGACGTGCTTTGGCGCGGCGGACCAGCGCACGCACCACACGTGCCGAGAAGGCAATCCTGTCTGGTCCCGAAAGGCCGATAATCACCCGCCTGATCTGGGTCATCGCGGTGGGGGCTGCCGGCGGGGAAGGGGCAGCCTCCGTTATCGGGGTGGGGTCCGCGGCCGGAACCGCAGCGGCTTCTGTCAGGAACACTGCGCTGAGGGGCGGATCGAGGTCGGCAGAAATGGTCTGGCGCTCGCCGTTTTTCCGTTTCGAAGCACGCAGCTCGCCGTTCGAAGCAGACGCCATCTCATCTTCCCGGGGTACGACCCAGTCGGTTTCCGGCAAAGGCGCGTAGCCGGGAGGCGGATCGACGTCGGCAGAGATTACCCGGCGTTCCGTCTTGCGCTTCATCGCGCGCAGTTCGCCGATCGAGAAGCGCGTCGCCGTAAAGTCCACGGGCTTCCTGACCGGATTCGGCTTGGCCGGCGCATCCCACTTGCAATACGCCCCGACATCCGGCGACGTCGGCTTCCACCGCTCTTCCAGGTATTTGCGCGCTTTCGGCGCTTCTTCCAGTTCGATCTGGCGCTTCACGTCCTTCCGGCCCGAGTTCTCCTCGACGACCTTGATGTTCTCGGACGGAATGCCGTTGTCGACAAAATAGCGGATGAAAAAATCGATGTGGGGCCTGATCGAGGGCAGGCTCACGAACTTGAGCTCATATTTGACGTTGGGCGCGCCTTTCAGCACCTCAACCATTCGCCACGGCATGAAGTTCTTGTCGCGGATGTGACAACCGATATGCAGGAGCAGCTTGCCCTTCCAGTCCCAGCTCAGCACCTCCTGGTGCTTGGTCTGGAACGACAGGTTTGTCCGGATCTCGAGATCCGAGAAGCGATCGAGGTTGTCGTGAAACAGACGCATCAAATCGACGTAGCGCTTTCGGGACGAAGGCTCGCCGCCGGTCAGGCGCATGGATATGCCGTCAAACTGGCTGACCATCCTTGCGGCGGCCGCCATCATCTCGTCGTCGGTGACTTCCACGCCCTTCGCGTTGACGGTCCGCCAATCGCAACAATAGGCGCAGGTATAGTTGCAGACATCCGTCACTTTCCAACGGATGAATATCTTTGAATGATAGCCAAGCAGCGTCGGATTGTAATTGCCGCGCAACCCCTGTTGCCCCACCTTGTGGGCGAAGTCCTGATAGTCCGTCGCGCGGATGACATTGTTCCTGAAGCACATCATTTTTTTGCAGGGAATCGTGCAGGTCAGATCGTCCCGCTCCGGATTGAAGACTTTGAGCGGTCCCTCGTCACGGATGTCGCCCATGTACTCGCGCCGGATTCCCGTTTTCGAACACCGTCCGTAGAAGCCGTTCGGTGTTATTTCCAGCGATGTCGCTCCCCCAGAGCAGTAGGTCCATTTCGGCGTGTGCTTGTCCGCATATATGCGAACGCGTTGTACCACCGCCGAATACGACAATTCGTTTTCGTCGAGAGGCTCGCGCGCCACGGCAAGTACTCCCGGAAGGGAAATGGTACGAGCCATGAAGCCCAGCTTGGATACGTAGTATTTGGATGACCGACCGCCGGAACGGCGCGCCATCCGCTCGGCGAGATCGAGCACCGTCGGGTCTTCGACAGCGGACTGCCAGGATTCGTCTGACTCGGATGGCTCCAGGTCCGGTGGCTCCAAATCAGATTCGAGCATACTCAGGGCTCCCCCGCCCAACGGACTTCGAGAAGGCAACAAGTATCAGGTCCGGTTTCAAATAGAAAGCGCTGTCTCGCCGGACAGCTGCTATAGCGAGACATGGGAGAAAACCGGAATTCCGAAGGCGGACGAAAGAGTTGCTTGAAAAAACCTGAGGTTCGCCCGCATGCATATTGCGGGGGTTGAGCGCATGCCGCCGAGACCGCCAAGCCTGACCGCCCGCGGCGCTGCCGGACATCGCGCGGCACACCAGGCGCTGGATGGCGCCGCAATATTTCGCGACCCGTTCGCCCGGCGCCTTCTGGGCGCGGCGGACTGCGCATGGGCCGATGCGCGCGCCGCCGACCCGCGTACCCGGCCGTTGCGCCTGTTCATCGCGGCGCGGAGCCGCTTTGCCGAAGACAAATTGGCCGCAGCGGTCGCGCGCGGCGTTCGCCAGGCGGTGGCGCTCGGCGCCGGCCTCGACACCTTTGCGCTCCGCAACCCGTGGCCGGGCGTGCGCGTGTTCGAAGTCGATCATCCGGCGACGCAGGCCTGGAAGCGCGAACGGCTCAAAGACGAAGACATCGCGATTCCGGCCACGCTGACTTTTGTGCCCGTCGATCTCGAGCGCGAGGATTTGTACGCCTGTCTGTCGGCCTGCGGACTTGTGCCGGATCAGCCGGCTTTTTTCATCTGGCTTGGGGTGGTTCCCTATCTCTCGCGCGAGGCGATCGTTTCCGTGCTTCGTCCGGTGGCCCGGCGCCACTCGGAGATCGTCTTCGACTATGGCGAGCTTCCCGAGAATCGTACGCCCGACGAGCGCGCCCGGGCGGAAGCTTTCGCTGCCAGGGTTGCGCGCGCAGGCGAACCGCTCGTGAGCTGGTTCGAACCCGCCGCGCTGCACACCGAATTGCGGCGTTTGGGTTTCGGCGAAATCGAGGATGTCGATGCTGCGGCTCTCGCCGCACGCTACGTGCATGAGATGGATGTCGGGCCGTTTGGGGGCGGGCACGTCTTGCGGGCGCGGGCGTAAAGTTTGGCCGCCCAGCGCTCATGCGGCATTCCTGGTGCTCTCCCGCAAAAGATCGGCGGCGCAAAACGACACCCGATCGCCCGGTTCCGCTCCACCTTCCCTGAGAAGTGCGCGGACATCGCCTTCGCGCGAAAGCTTTCGCACGGTCGTACGCACCGAATGTCCCGCCGCGAGCAGCTGCAGGATGCAGTGGCTGCCGACAAATCCCGATCCGCCCGTAACGAGTACCGTACTCATCTGCGCCCTCGCATGCTTTCGCGGAAGTCTGGCAGCTTCGGCAGCCCAAAGGCAGCGCCAACCCTCGGGAATAAATCGTGTGGAGCGGCGGTATAAGCATCCGCATGGATAAAAAGCCGTAACTCTTGAATTTGCACGCCGAGCCGCGGAGGCGCGGAGCTACGAAAATACAAATACGGATTGTCATGGCCCGGCGCGGGCGTAATCCCCCGGTTTCTCGTGTTGTCGAGAAATCGCACTACTGGCTTCGAAGAAATCCGTGATATGTGGCGTTGCTGTCTTCATAAGAACCAGCGATCTGACCGCCGTCAACGCCCACCGCAAAAGTGCCGACGGATCCCGGAACGTCGAAAGACTCCGGCTCTCGCCCGGCTCCCGCCGCTTTCCACAGGAAACCGTGCCAGACGAGACTGTCGTCTTCCCAACATCCCGTGACCTCACCGTTCGTGTGAACACCTTTGGGCTCGGTATCTATCGAGCCGCGCGGATCGAACGACGTGACCGTCCCGTTGGCGGTTCGTACAAACCCGTGCCATACGAAATTGGCATCCTGGTAGAATCCCGTGACAACCTCTCGGCGACTGATGCTGACAGGACGGGTATCGATGGATCCCGAGGGGTCGAACGCAGTGACTGTTCCATCGGCGGCGCGCACAAACCCATGAGACCGCATGCTGCGGTCCAGATACCACCCCGCGACCAGGCCGTATTTGTCGATGGCCCAGCTGAGCGTTGCGATCGACCCGGGAGGATCGAAAGTCGTGAACCTGCCGTGGGCGTCCTTGACAAATCCATGAACTTCCTTGTTGCGCCGGTAGAATCCGGTGATCCAACCCTTGACGTTGATGCCGCGAATCTCGGTCGAAGCCGATCGTGGGGGGTCGATACTGGTAATCGTGCCGTCGGGGGCCCGCACAAAACCGTGCTGTACGCCCAGAGCATCCCAATAGTGCCCTGCGACAGCGCCGGGGTCGTTCATGCTGGTCGGTTCGGTGTCGACCGACCCCGCAGGATCGAAGGGCGCGATTGTCCCGTCGGCCGCCCGTACAAAGCCGTGGATGACGGAATTGCCGTCGTAATACAATCCCGTGATCACACGCTGGTCTATCGCTGTGGGGTAGGTGCCGATCGACCCGGGAGGATCGAAGGTCTTATAGGCCACCCTTCCGACATGGACAGGCAAACCCGATCCTGCGCCCGTCACTGCCGCACCGAGGATCAGCAGCGCCTTCAGCGGACGCAAATTCCCGTTTCGCATATCCAGATGCCCCTCAACCGTTGCCCATGGAGTCAGCCCCTTGCGACGACGCCCACCATTGCTTCTCCGTCGGCGGCGTTGGCTCGCAAAAGCCGTGCCACGCCGCGCTCGCGTGACGTGACGGACCCGGCGGGCACGCCGAATGCCGTGGATGTCAGAGCAGGAATACGTACGAGTTCGCGCTCCCCCTTCGGCGGGCCGTCCGACGGCCGCCGCGCAGGTGTTTTGGCATCGCCTTAGTGAGAAAAGTCCGAATCCTGACGCCCCGCCCGGACCCGGCTACGCTACGCCCCAAAAAGGGTCATGCATTGTACGCGTCAAATCTCGTTATGGCATATAGGATTCTGCCCTACATGAAGGCTGTCAATGCCGCACCCGCCATCGGTCCCGTCCGATGCCCGAATGCGGATGTCCAAATGGTCGTAGCCCCGTTCGTTAACGCCACTGGCTCACTTTGCGCGCCCGGTTCCAGGCTGAGCCGGACATGCCAAATGCCGTCATGCAGCACCGCGTACCACTTCTCAAACGGCCCGCTCGCCGGGATCCAGTTACATCTTGTCCCGGCAATCTATATTGCGGCCTCGCTGTTCGGTGCGGCGCTTCCGGCTGGCGCGCTCGCCCAAGCCGCCATCACTACGGATGACAGGGCGGCGATCAGCGCTGGAATGCGTTGCCACGTCATCGGCGCGCTTCCGCCAGCGGAACGGTTCATGAGACACTAACCCCATGCCCAAGGAACCCCAGGGCCGGACGGACCGTCAGGAACTGATCGAGGCACGCGAGCGAATCAAGGAGCAACTCGCGATCCTCGAAAACCCCATGCGTGCGCAAGATATGAACCCTCAACTCATCTATCGACTTCGGGCGATGCTCGAAGAGATTCGAGAATGCTTGGCCGAAACAGACCAAACCGATATCTGAAGGCTCCCAAGGCCGAGCGTGCGGTGCACGTGCACGCGGGTGATGCGTTACGGCGCCCGAAACGTACGGACGCCCCACTACCTCAACTTATCCGACAACATCGCCTTCCGCTCACCCTCGCTCCGCCGCAGCAACGTACTCGCGCGCATTCCGGAATATCCATTTGTAGAGTATCCGGATGACGGCCAGCGCTGCCGCCGCGTGAAGTAGAAACAGGCTGACGAGAAGGGCTGTCGTCATTTCCTCAGTTGCCGACCCGTGTGCTCCACCAGTGCTTCCACTTTCCCCACCCTATCAGAACCCCGCCGCCACGGCAGGGAAAACACCACGGTCAGGGCACCGGCGACATTCCCGGCTTATCGCCCCGCGTATCGGCCCCAAAGCATCTCGGGGATGAAGGAAAGCAGTGCGAGGATCAATGTTGCCCCGGCGATGTTGCTCACGGCGTGTGAACCGAAAATGCGCATGCCGGTGGAAACGAGCCCCTCTGCAATCGCACCAAGGATGAACACCGGTCCAGCTATGTAGCAGTGCAGACGGCGGCAACGGACGGCATTCAGAACGCAGCCCGCTCCCATCCACGCCAGGCATGCGCACCACACCATGGCGACAAGCGTGGGATGGTTGCCCAGAAGACCCGTAGCGAATCCGATTGCAAGCGGCAGGCACCACCAGAAGAACGCAGAGGTGCGGGTGTTCAGGAAATCGTCCATCGGCCAGCCCTAACGTTCGTTGGACTTCTGCATGCTACCAGAGACCCTCGCCGCAGCGGCAGGGGCCATTCTGAGGCTCGCGTGCAGGCGCGATGGGGCATGCTGCGCCCGTCGCACCGGAGGGGGAAGCGATGGGGCAGCCTCATAACCTGACGCAGATCATCATCAAGTGGCTTCCCCTTGTCATTCTCACAGGGGTCTGGGTTTTCCTTCTGGCGCGCGCACGCGCGCGCATGTCGAAGGAGGACCAACCAGAAGGTCCCACCGGGACCGGTAACGCGGCAGCGTGGGGAGTCGCCTTTGTCGTTCTGTGCATTTTCTTTCTCGCGCTGTACTGGCTCAAAGCGTTATCCGTCCCATGGACCTGGACGTTCGACCAGGTTTTCGCCGTGGCGCTGTTGCTCGCGGTGGGTCTCGGCGGCTTCCAATGGGGACGCATATGGTGGTCAGGCGGCTACCCGGCCGTAAAGGAACGCGTCACCCTCATGGGCCAGCAGGCTTCGTTGAGCCGCCCGAAGTTCACGTTGAAAACGACTCTGTTCTGGGCCGTGATCGCAGTGCTGCTCGTTTTTGTCGTCGATCTGCTGCAGCACCTACCCGCCTGATACGGTTGCAGGCGATGCCTCCAAAAGTGACGGCCGAGAACACTAGCCATCGGCTTGGGGCGTTTGGGCCATAATAACGGATAACAGGGAATAATCGGGGGAAAAGACGCACTCCTGAAATCGTAGGCTTTTGCGTTGCACGGGGACTGCGAACCAGACATAGCGACCATCGGTTCGAATCCTGTCGGGTACCCAGGCGTTCCGCAACTGCACGGACTGAAACCCGGATTTTGCCCCATTGACCTCTCTCGGCTGGCGACGTCCACTGGGCGCGATTGAGGACGAGCCGTGCGTCATCACCTACGCCTGAGCGCCATATACTTCGCAGCAATCGCATTGCTGCTGCGCGCCCTGGTTCCGGTTGGCTGGATGCCAAATACCGGGCTGGAGCAGCATTCGGCACTCATGCCATGCCCAATGATGGGCGGCATGAT
>DATGGN010000226.1:0-14810 GCA_035308485.1 Rhizomicrobium sp. | reverse complement strand
CCGGCGGCAACATTCTGGAAGTCTCGCACAACCGGATGCTGACGGACATGTCGGCAAAGGCGGCAGACCTTGGACTTACGATCGAAGCGCGCGACGCCGCGCACGCGAAGGAGATCCGCGAAGCGCTCGAGAGTGCGGGGTTTGTGCTGCGTCCCGGTTCGGGCGGGTAAGACGCCGCGGCGCTTCTTGCCGTGTTCAGAAGCTGATGCGTATCCCGCCGAAGGCGCCCACCGGCGGCGCCGGACTCTCGAAGCGATTGTCCACTCCGGGGCCGTTTGTCACGGCGTTGGGCGGAATTCCGGGAGCGCCGACACCCGTCGGATCGCCCAGTATGCCAAACGTTGCATACCCGGCGTTTAGTACATTCGTCACGTCGACGAACAGCTCGACATTGCCTGTTAGCTCGTAGCGCGAATGCAGATTGACAACGGCGTAGCCGGGCAGGGGCTGCAGCTGGTTCGATTCGTCGCCGTAGAAATATTGTGAGCTCTCATAGACGAAGTCCCCGCCGATCAACCAGGAATGCGTCACGTGGTAATCGGCCCCTGCCTTGATTCGGTGTGCCGGAATCCCGGGCAACGTGTCACCCGGGCGGACCTGGATATCCCCGTTCGCATCGGCGTCAGGGTTCTGCGGTGAATGGAGCAACAAAGAGGATTCGAATGTCGCCGCGACATAGCTGTAGTCGAGGAATGCGGAAAATCGGTCGTCCCTGTAGTGCAGACCGAATTCCGCACCCTGCCGCCGGGTGCCGCCGATGTTCTGAAAATATCCGGTACTGACGGAAGTCGCCACGCCGTAGATGTCGTCGTCGACATCGGTTCGGAAGAGGCCGGCATTCCAGGTAAATTGCCCCGGGCCGAGTGATGGCGCCGAAAAGTTGCCGCGCACGCCCGCTTCCCAGGAACGCGATTCCACCTGGCGCAGTGTGGGAGGATCGCTGGACAGACTCGAGGGCAGCAGACAGGGCGCCGCCGGATTCGAGCACTCGATTTCGCCCGGAGTCGGCGTGCGGTTGCCCTCCGAATAACCGGCGTAAGCGGTAAAATTTCTCGCAAGCTTTTCCGATACACCGAACGCCGGGTTGAAACGGCTGTAGCTGTTGTGACCCGAAAGGTCGCTGCCCAGATGATCGGCGAGATCGATCCGGGCGACGTTGTACCGTCCGCTGAACGTCGCCGCGAATCGTCGCGTGATGTTGAATGTGTCGGTGGCGAAGATGCCGTAATAGGTGTTCGTGGCGCTCAGACTGACCGGCGTTGCCGTCCATGGCGTGTTCTCCGGTGTGTCGACGAAAAGCCCTGAATTGGAAACGACCAACGCGGAATTGATCGTTCCGAGTTCCGCGCTTGAACCGAAATCCGTCGCGGCGTTGTCGATGCTCCCCCCGGCCGTAAGCTGGTTTTCGCGGCCAAATACAAATGCGGTCTCGGTCGCCTGCAGCGAACCCCCGGCACCGTTTGTGTGGATCGTCTCGAAGTCGTTTTCGCCGATGTACACCGTGCCGCCTTTCGAGATGTCGGGCAACAGGTCGCCGTCGGCATTGCGGAGCGGCGTTGACCCGTCGGCCTGGCACGTGAACCCCGCATATTGCGAAGTCATACAGGCCGTGTAGTCCGTTGCGTTGCCGTTGACCACGTTCTGCCAATAGGCGCGATAGTAAAGGTCGCCCTGAATCGACAGGTTATCGTTCGCTGCATAGGTGCCGTTCACCGTGACGAAGGCGACCTTGTTGGCGTTGCTCTGGGGACTGGTGAAGATGAGCGACCGGCTGACGGCCAATTCCTGCACCGGAGTCGGAGATTCGCCGTCTAGCTTGTTGTCGGCGCCGGTGAAGTTCAGATCGAGCGTCAGGCCGTGTTCGCGGTAGCCGAGATCCGTGTAGAGTTGCTCGATCCTGTCCGGCGAGAATTCGCGCCAGCCGTCTTCCTGCAATCCGCGAGCAGCAACGTAGAAGCCGAACGGCCCGGAATTGGTGCCGTATTCCGCTGACGCGTTGCGTTGCCCCCAGGAGCCTCCCGAGAGCTCCGCGTCGCCGCCGTCACGGGTGAAGCCATTCTTCATGTTGATGATGACGGCGCCGCCGAGGGCATTCAGGCCATAAACGGGGTTGGCGCTGACGACGCTGACCCGATCGATCGCGCCCGGCGGGATCAGGTCCCAATTGAGCGTATCGCCGAACGCCTCATTGATCCGTACGCCATTCTGGTACACGGCGAGGCCCTCCGGCGTGCCCAAAACCGGCGAAGCTTCAAAGCCGCGGAACAGAATATTGGGCTGAAACGGATCGTCGAGATTGTCGTTGATGTTCACGCTGCCGAGCTGGTCATTGAGCGCTGTGGTTACGTTTGCCGAACCTTCCCGGGCGATGTCATTGGCAGTGAGCGTTTGAACGTTGTACGGAAGTTTGTCGATATCGATGCTCGTGCCTGGCAGCGGCGTTGTACCGGTTACCACCACCGTTTCCACGGGCTGCGATGCGGCCGGCGCAGTGCTGGCCGCTTGCGCGGCAGCCGGCAACGAAGCGCCTGCAACCTGGATCGCCGCCAAAAGACCGCAAAACGCACCGTACTCCGCCCGCTTTGCCGCTTTGCGACGCGTGGATGGCGCCAATGCGTCGTGGCCGTTTGCCGGTGAAGCGCGCTCGACCCCGGTCTGTCGTCCATCCGGTCGCATCTATGAGGTCTCGTCCGACAGCTAAATCGACGACGGTTCGGGCATCGGTCCTATATGCGACTTTTTCCCCGTTTGGTCATCTTTTGCCGACGCCTGATGAGGACGTACGCGCGCGCTCACTATTTTTCTTCGTGAACGTCGGCGCGTTCGCGTGTCTTCGCGAAGGTGAGGCCGGGAAACTTCTGCGACACGTAACCCAGTTCCCAGTTGCTTTTGGCGAGAAAGACCGGCGCGCTGTCACGGTCTTCGGCCATCTGCTCGCGATAGAAGGAAATGAATTTTTCCATTTCGTCGGCCGCGCCGGAGATCCAGCGCGCCGTATCGTACGGCGACGCTTCCAGATCGGCGTCGAGCCCATATTCGGCACGCAGGCGACTCTTGAGGACGTCCAGCTGCAGCGCACCCACCACGCCCACGACCCACTGCGCGCCGATCAACGGACGGAACACCTGGATCACGCCCTCTTCCGCGAGGCTCTCGAGGGCGCGTGCGAGGTGCTTCTGTTTCATGGGGTCGCCGAGACGAACCCGGCGCAGCATTTCCGGCGCGAAGTTCGGAATTCCCGTGAAGACGACGGTGCCGGATTCCGAGAGCGTATCGCCCACGCGCAGCACGCCGTGGTTGGGGATGCCGATGACATCTCCCGGCCACGCTTCGTCCACCGTTTCGCGTTCCTGGGCGAAGAAGAGGATGGGGTTGTGCACGCCCATGGTCTTGCCGGTGCCCGATTGTTTCAGCTTCATGCCCCGTACGAACTCGCCCGAGCACAGCCGCAGAAAGGCGACCCGGTCGCGATGATTGGGATCCATGTTCGCCTGTACCTTGAACACGAAGCCGGTAACTTCCTGATCGGACGCTTCGATCCGGCGGGACCGCGCCGCCTGCGCACCGGGCGGCGGCGCATGGCGCGCGAGCGCATCGAGCAGTTCGCGTACGCCGAAATTCTTCAGCGCGCTCCCGAAGAAGACCGGCGTAAGGTGCCCTGTACGGTAGGCCTCGAGGTCGAACGCCGGGCACGCGCCGCGTGCAAGCGCGACCTCCTCGTCGAGCCGTGCCAGCACGTCCGGCGAGAGTACATCGGCGAGACGGTCGCGCCCGATGCGCTCGCCCGAACCGAAACGGACGAACTCGCTGCCCGCGAGATCGTACACGCCCTGAAAATTCAGGCCCATTCCGGCCGGCCAGAGCATCGGCGCGCATTCGAGCTGCAGCTGGTCTGAGACTTCGTCGATGAGTTCCAGAGGATCGCGGGCCTCCCGATCCATTTTGTTGACGAACGTCATGATCGGAATGTCGCGCAGCCGGCACACTTCGAAGAGTTTGCGCGTCTGGCTTTCGATGCCGCGCGCCGCGTCGATCACCATCACCGCGGAGTCGGCGGCGGTCAACGTGCGGTAGGTATCCTCGCTGAAATCCTCATGCCCCGGAGTGTCGAGGAGATTGAACACGTGGCCGGCATATTCAAACGTCATTACCGCGCTGGTGACGGAAATCCCGCGCTCCTGTTCGATCTTCATCCAGTCGGAGCGGGCGCGCCGCGCTTCGCCGCGCGCCTTTACCTGACCCGCCATGCGAATCGCGCCGCCGAGCAGGAGCAGATGCTCCGTCAGCGTCGTCTTGCCGGCGTCGGGATGCGAAATGATGGCAAAGCTGCGCCGGCGTGCCGCCTCGCGCGCAACGACGCTCGTCTGTTCCGAATCCGTTTCGTTCATGGCGCGCTGCCACTAGCAGCGCAGGCAGCGGCGTACAAGGCCAATCACACGATCGGCTCGTCGACGAAGGCGCGGCCTTCGCGGTCTTCGATTTCCACGATCCAGAGATCGGGATCGAAGCGTATCTGCCTCTCGAAATATTTGGCCGCTGCTGCGGAATCTGCGGAATCGCCGAGCGGCTTCATCCAGACGCGTTCGCCTTCGCCGCGCGTGGCGCGACTGAGCACGGTCAGGTTTCCGTCGGGTCTCGCCAGCTTCAGGATGAGGGCGCCCGCTTCCTCGGCTCCGCGCCGGGCAACGTAAGCGGATGCGCCGCCCACTTCCGCCCGGCGAATGAGAGCCCTGACGTAGAGACCAGTCTTGAGGCGCGCGCTCACGCCGCGCCTTTCAGCGCGCGGCCGGCCTCCTGCAAGCTATCCCCCAGCGCGTGTGTACCGGCTTCATTCACCGCCGCGTGGGGCATCCTCACGCGCACCGTCGTTCCCTCCCCCGGTCGGGACTGTATCCGCATTTCTCCGCCGTGCAGCACCGCCAGCGCCCTGACGAGCGAGAGACCAAGCCCGGTACCTTCGGTGACCCGGACTTGCTGATCGCGGGCCTGCTCGAAGGGTATTCCAAGCCGGTGCAGGTCGCCTTCCGGTATTCCGACGCCCGTATCGGCCACGGCGAGTTCGATGGCGTCTTCCTCGCGGGCCGCAGCAATCCAGATTTCGCCGCCACGCGGCGTGAATTTTACGGCATTGGCAAGCAGGTTGAGAAGAATCTGCTTCACCGCCCTGCGATCGGCGAAAATCGACTTGGCGCCAGGCGCGATCGTCATCTTGAGCACAAGGCCCTTGCGCTCCGCCTGAAGCCGCACGAAGCGGAGCGCCTGTTCCGCGTCCTGCGCGAAATCAAAAATTTCTTCCTGCAGTTCGAATTTGCCGGCCTCGATTTTCGACATGTCCAATACGCCGTTTATCAGCGCAAGCAGATGTCCGCCGCTTTCATGAATGAGCTTGGCGTATTCCAGATAGCGTGGCGCGCCGATCGGACCGAACATCTCGTGAGTCATGACCTCGGAGAACCCGATGATGGCGTTCAACGGTGTGCGGAGCTCGTGGCTCATGTTGGCAAGGAATCGCGACTTGGCGCGGCTGGCCTGTTCGGCCATGTCGCGCGCCGACACGAGCTGTTGCTCGTGCTCCTTGCGCTCCGAAATATCGCGCGTGACGGCGACGATCTCGGATTTGCGGTCGCCCGGTACGACCGGGCGGCAGCGCATTTCGGTCCAGACAAAGCTGCCATCGGCGCAGCGAAACCGTACCTCGGCTGCGGTCTCCCGGCCCGAGGCGGCAGCCTCCCCAAGGGCACTTTCGATGACGGCCGCATCGTCGTCGTGGACCAGTGCCGCCGGCAATCTGTCCTCCATGTCAGCCGGTTCCGTTCCCAGGAGGCGTCGCGACGCAGGGCTGGCGAAGCTCAGCCGCCCGTCAGGACCGTGGCGCGTGATGAGATCGGTCGCGTGATCGGCGAGGAAACGGTAGATGACGGCGCTGTCGAGCACCGCCAGATCGGCGGCGCGCTGGCGATCCTGAGCGGCGATTGCAATGACCGCCGACTGTACAATGGCAGCCAGTGCACAGCCCGCATAGATCTGCCAGTGGGGCGCAAACAGCCGCGAGACGGGCAGCCCACCCAACGAATCGATAACCGCGACTGCGCAGAGCGCGACGGCGGCAGCGGCGGTCGCCCGCACCACGGCGTCGCGACCGCCTGCAAGGGCCGCTTCCGCGGGCACGAGTGCAAACCACACCAGGAGCGGCGAATGCATGCCGCCGGTGAGGCCCACCATATATCCGACAAGCGCAGCGAAGAGGGCGAGAGATGCCGTCTCCAGTGCGGGGAGCGCCGCTCCCAGCAACGCGAAGACAGCGAGCGCACAGGGTGCAAGGAAACCGACCAGCGCGATGAGATCGAGCCAATGGAGACGACCGACGAGAGCCGCGTAGGTGAGCCAGAGCAGCGTTCCCAGGCCGCCCTTGGCCAGCTGTACGGCCGCAAATTGCCGTCGCAGCGTTCGCGGCGATGCCTTGTGCGGTGCGCCCGAAGGTCTGGAAGTCATCGTTGGTCCGCGATTCTGCCCCCGGGCAACCTTGGTCAGCCGCGTGTTAACGAAGTTTGAATCGATGCGATCGCGGTTCGTTAATCGGAAGGAATATTTGTGTGTTTTGATTCAGCCCTTCTTAACGACCCCGGGGAACCCCGATGGCCGGATGCCGGTCCCGAGTCGTCCGCCGGAAGCTGCATTGGCCCCATGGCAAGGTCGCGACGCGAGAAGGTCTGCCCGCTTTGGCGATGGGAAATCGATGCCGGCCATCTCCTGGAACGATGAACACAATTCGGTAAAAATTGAACGATCGGCCTTAACGAGCCCGGGAATAACCCATCCATAACGTGTTTGTGATCGCGGGGCTTCCCGGTGGTTTCACCTGGAACAATTGAGTTCCCCCGGCTTGCCCGGGCTGTGGGTGGCCACAGAGGAGGAACGTGCACGGTCGCGGGCGAGCGAAACACGCCGGCCATTGACATTGAGGGCAGGCACGGCGCGAATCGGTGGAGCCCTCCCACCTTCGAGATCCGAGTTGCCGATGAGCTGCATCGCCATCATGAACAAAGCGCCCGTCACCATCCAGGAACACGAAAGTGTGGCGGCGGCGGCGGCGAAGCTCCTCTCCAATCATTTCATCAGTCTGCCGGTTGTGGACGCGCAGGACCGCTACGTCGGGACGTTTGGCCTCCACGATCTCCTGAGCCTTCTTGTCCCCCGCGTCGCGCTCGCAGGCGACCTGATATCGAATCTGCGATTTATCGCGGACGATCCCGAAGAACTCCGAAGCAGGTACCGCGACGTACGGAATCAGCGCGTTGACGAAGTCGTCAACCGTAACGCGCCCACGCTCGATCCGGATTCATCCGAGGTCGAAGCGATCCGCCTTTTTTGCCGGAACCACATGTCTCTTCCGGTCGTGAGCAAGGATTCGGGCCACGTCATGGGAGTCGTTTCCTGCTGGGATGCCATGCGCGCGATCGTCGGCGCCGGTTAGCCGCCGCCCCACGCGCCATCGATGCCGGGTCTTACGGGAGGCGTCGCCGTCGCGCCGGTGTATATTCTCGCTTGCTGCTTTTGAGGTTCCAATGCCCACACGAGTCGCCGCCCAAGCGTTTGTTGCACTCGCGTTGCTGTTCACCGCGGGTTGTGCCGTCTTCGGCAGCAGCAAGGATCGCGCAATGCAGAAGGATCCGAACTTTCGCGACGGCTATCAGGATGGCTGCGCCGCGGCGACCGATCAAGGTTCCGACCTGCGCGACCGTACGGTCGGCGACAGGCAGCTTCTTGCCGACAACGACGCGTACCGGGCAGGCTGGAGCAGCGGCTTCCAGACCTGCCGACGCAGCGATATGACGCCCAACGCGATGCCGGGAGACAATCCGATGACGCTTCCCGGCCCGGGCCACTGACACCTCCTGCCGTCAAAGCGTCACGCAAGCTTCACGGAAGCCGGACGGAGAATGTGCATTTCTTAATGGGGCGTTAACTATCCGGAATACAATCTGGCCGTTAACGGGCAGGCCATTGTGGTCCGCGGAGTGACGGCGTATGCTCAATGTACGTCGTGAGGTGGCATCGGAGTGCGTCGATGTTGGGACACCTTGTGTTTGGGCGATATGCGAGAACCGCGGACGAATCTCCGTTTGCGCGTCACGGTTCGAACTGGATGATGCGCATCCTTTTCAGGCTCATTCGCCGCCCGCATTGACAGGGCCGCTCCCTGGAGCGGCGCCTGTTGCAGAACCAGCAATCTGATGTCCGCTTTCGGGGCAAGGTTCGCGCCCTGTCAGCCGCGAGGGCGGCTGCCATCGCGGATTACGCCGCCTGTCTCACCGGCGCGAAACGCGCGTAGAAAGTCTCGCCGCCGCCCGCCATTTCGCGCAGCAGCTGGTTGGGAAGAAACCGATCGCCGTACAATCGCGCCAATGTCTCGCAGCGGCTGACGAATTGGGCCGCGCCGAGCGTATCGATGTACGAAACCGGTCCGCCGGTGAAAGGCGCAAAGCCCCATCCGAGAATGGCGCCCACATCGGCGTCGCGTGGATCGGTGATCACGCCTTCCTCGAAGCAGCGCGCGGCTTCGAGCGCCTGAATCGACAGGAACCGGGATTTCATTTCGTCGACATGTGCGTCCGTGCGCCAATCCCGGCGCGAGGACACGAGATCGGGCCAGAGCCGCTGGCGCTTGCCTTTCGCATCGTAATCGTAAAATCCCTTGCCGATCTTGCGTCCCGGCCGCCCGTTGTTCTCGACCAGCCATTCCATGAGTGCTTCGCTCGCATCGATGGCGTTTCGGCCGAGCTCCTTGCGCGTCTGTCTGGTGATCCTCAGCGCCGTGTCGACGCCCACGGAGTCCATCACTTCCAATGGTCCCATCGGCATGCCCGCCATCCGGCCGACATTCTCGATCATGGCGGGATGGATGCCTTCGGCCAGCATCGCCATGCCT
This sequence comes from Rhizomicrobium sp., assembly GCA_035308485.1. Taxonomy (GTDB): domain Bacteria; phylum Pseudomonadota; class Alphaproteobacteria; order Micropepsales; family Micropepsaceae; genus Rhizomicrobium. The sequence goes on along the minus strand of DATGGN010000226.1, from coordinate 5,881 downwards.
TCGCGCGTGTAGGTGCCGAAACAGCGCGAGGTATAGAAACCCCGGGAATCGTTCACGACGATCGGTGTCTTGCGGATTTTGGCGACGAAATCGATCGCCGTGGCCAGGGCACGCCGGCTTGTCCGCTTGCCCAGGATGATTTCAACGAGTCCCATGCGATCGACCGGCGAAAAGAAATGTACGCCGATGAAGCCGTCGGGCCGGCTGCTTGCTTCGGCGAGGCCGGTGATCGGCAGCGTCGACGTGTTGGAGCCGAAGATCGCAAGCGCCGTCATCGCCGCTTCGGCGTTTCGTGTCGCTTCCGCTTTCACGGCGCGGTCCTCGAACACCGCTTCGATGACGAGATCGGCGGAAGCAAGCGCGGCGAAATCCACGGCCGGCTGAATGCGCGCCAGCACGTCCGCTTTCTTCTGTTCTGTCGAGCGGCCCCGGGCAATCTGCCTGTCCAGAATTCCCGCGACCGTTGCGCGCCCCGCTTCGGCTTTCTCGGCGCTGGTGTCGATCAGGACGACGTGGATGCCCGCGAGCGCGGCCACGTACGCGATGCCGGCGCCCATCACCCCCGCGCCCAGAACCCCAAGCCTCTTCACGTCGGTTTTGGCTTCGTCCGCCGGCCGGCGGGCGCCTTTGCCCAGCTCCTGCATGGACAGGAACAGCGAGCGGATCATGGCGCGGCTTTCCGGTTCGCCGAGCAGCTTCACGAAATAGCGCGCTTCGACCCGGCAGGCGGCTTCGATGGGCAGCAGCAGCCCTTCGTACACGCACGCCATGATGTACCGTTGCGCCGGATAGTTGCCGTAACTCTCCTTGCGCAGCATGGCGTTGCCCATCATGAAAACCTGGCTTCCGGTTTTCGAATAAGGGCCGCCGCCGGGGATGTGAAAATCAGTTTTGTCCCAGGGCTGCTTCGGGTCTTTCACCGACTTGATCCATTCCTTCGCGCGGGCAACAACTTCGTCCGCCGGCGCGATGGCGTGGATCATGCCGAGCGCGAGCGCCTTCGGCGGATCGACGGTCTCGCCCTTCAGCATCAGCTGCAGCGCCTGCATGGCGCCGATCAGGCGCGGCAATCGCTGCGTTCCGCCGCCGCCAGGCAGCACGCCGACCTTGGCTTCCGGGAGGCCGAGCTGGAGTTTCGGTACATCCGCCACCACGCGGTGATGGCACGCCAGTGTCACTTCGAAACCGCCGCCGAGCGCCAATCCATTGATCGCCGCCGCAACCGGTTTGCCGCAGCTCTCGAGTTTGCGCAGAGCAGCGTGAAATCGCATCACGCCATGGAACCGCGCAGCGGCGGCTTCCTCGGGCGACAGCGAGCGGCCGCCGCTCGCCATCTCGTCGAGCGCGGCGCCCGCGCAGAACGCATTCGTTTTGGCGCTGGTGATCACGAGGCCCTTGAGTGCCGAATCCGTCGCAAGCCGTTCGCCGACGGTACCGAGGTCGGCAATCGTGCTCGTCGTCAGCACGTTCATGGAGCGGCCGGGACTGTCCCATGCGATCGTCGCGATTCCGTCCGCGTCGACATCCCATCGGAAGTTGGTGAGTTCCATTGTCTGGCCTTCAGCGGGACAGGATATCGTGTCCCGCACGGGTGTGATTCAGACTGCGAGGGGACACGATATCCTGTCCCTGTTTCATTCAGACGCGTTCGAGAATCGTTGCGGTGCCCATGCCGGCGCCGACGCAGAGAAGCACCATCCCGGTTTCGACGTCGCGGCGCTCCATCTCGTCGAGAAGCGTTCCGACCAGCATGGCCCCGGTTGCGCCGAGCGGGTGGCCCATGGCGATCGCACCGCCGTTGACGTTGATCCGGTCGTGCGCAATGTCGAGCACCTGCATGAAGCGCAGGACGACCGAAGCGAACGCCTCGTTCAATTCGTACAGGTCGATGTCGCTGCTTTTCATCCCGGCGCGTTTCAGAACCTTGTCGGCGACAAGCCCGGGCCCGGTCAGCATGATCGCCGGTTCGGACCCGATCGAAGCGAAGGCCTTCACCCGCGCCCGCGGCCTCAGGTTCGCCGCGTCCCCTGCCTCTTTGGTTGCCAGCAGCACTGCCGCCGCGCCGTCGACAATGCCGCTCGAATTTCCGGCGTGGTGCACATGATTGATTTTTTCCACCTGCGGGTAGCGCTGGATGGCCACCGCATCGAATCCGGCGAATTCGCCCATTTGCGCAAATGACGGATTGAGCGCGCCAAGCGACTGCATGGAAGCATCCGGGCGCATATGTTCGTCGCGCGCGAGCAATGTCTGGCCGAGAAGATCCTTCACCGGCACGACGGAATTCCGAAACCAGCCCTGATCCCAGGCGTTGGCCGCGCGGCGCTGGCTCTCGACGGCGTACGCATCGACATCGTCGCGCGAGAATCCGTCAAGCGTGGCGATGAGATCGGCGCTGACGCCCTGCGGCGTGAAATAGGATTTGAACGCAATCTGTGGATCGACCGGCCAGGCACCGCCGGAAGCGCCCATGCCGACACGGCTCATGGATTCGACGCCGCCGCCGATCGTCATGTCCGATTGGCCGGCCATGATCTGCGCCGCCGCCATGTTCACCGCTTCCAGCCCGCTGGCGCAGAAGCGGTTGATCTGTACGCCGGATACGCTGTCCGCATAGTCGGCATTCAGAACCGCGATACGGGCAATGTCGGCGCCGGCTTCGCAGACCGGATCGACGCAGCCGAGCACCACGTCGTCGACGCGCGTCGTATCCAGCGCATTGCGCTCGCGGACCGCGCGCAAGGCCTGGGTGGCCAGTTCGAGCGTCGAGACCTCGTGGAGCGCACCGTCGACCTTGCCGCGCCCGCGGGGCGTGCGTACGGCGTCATAGATGTAGCAATCGGTCATGACGACAATCCGGCTTGAGTCTGCGGATTGTGACGCGCCCGTCAGGCTTTCGACAAGCTCGGGATGAGGAAAAAAGAACGAGCCTCACTCCGCGAAGGGTGAGGCTCGGAAAAGCGGAGGTGCTTACGCCGCCGCGCGGACCGGATGGTCCTGCTTCTCCAGATTTTCTGCGGCGAAATCCCAGTTCAGTTTGCCGAGCACGGCCTCGAGATATTTCGCGCGCGCGTTCTGGTAATCGAGATAATAGGCATGTTCCCAGACATCGACGGTGAGGAGGCAGTTGACGTGCTGCGCCATCGGGTCGAGCGCGTTTGCCGTCTTGCAGATCGAAAGCTTCCCGCCGTTTGACACGAGCCACGCCCAGCCGCTGCCGAACTGCTCCTTTCCAGCTTCGGCAAACTGCTTGAGCAGTTCTTCGAGGCCTCCGAAGTCGCGTTCGATGGCATGCGCGAGCTTTCCGCCGGGCTTGGTGGCGCGCGGCGACAGACTTCGCCAGTAGAAATCATGGTTCCAGACCTGACCGGCGTTGTTGGAAATCTTTTTGTCCTTTTCGTTCTCGCGACCGGCCGTGGTGCGCACGATCTGCTCCAGCGGCATGTCTGCATACCGCGTGCCCGTCACCAGCTTGTTCAGCGTCTCCACATAGGTCTTGTGGTGCTTGCCGTAGTGAAATCCGATGGTGCGCCTGGATATCGCAGGCTCCAGCGCCGACTCGTCATAGGGAAGAGGAGAAAGTTCGAAAGGCGTCGCCATGGCAGCACACTCCGGATCAGGGAAAGGAACAGACGCGCACCGCGGCGATCCAGGGGTCTTACTCCGACCTCTTTTGTCGCTTGCGACGGATCTGGCGATGCGCGCCACTGAATCTAAGCGCCGGCGCAGCCGTAAGTTCCACGAAAATTGGCCCTGCGGGCCGGCAGCCATGCCGCCGGCGCAACGAAGAGGCCCCGTCATTCGTTTCGAGGCAGTAGGGCTTATCGCAAGCTAAATCCTGCTGGCGGGCGGGCTTTTTTCCTGAAGGGGCGCACCAGTGGGCGAGAGGGTCCAGAGTTGATCACAGCCGGTATTCAGCGCAAGCGGAGAACCACCATGGAACGTTGGCGCGCCTTGGGGCTCGACACGTCATCCCACGCCGATCTGCTCGTTCGGCGACTGCAGCATCTCGAGGATCTTTCACCGAAGGATCTGGCGCTGATCCAGTCGCTTGCCGAACGCACCGAGGAGATCGCGGCGGGGACCGAATTGATTCGCGAAGGCGAGGCGCTGAATTCGCCGCGGCTTCTGATGGCCGGCTGGGCGTGCCGCTTCCGCACGCTTCCCGACGGCCGGCGCCAGATTTTCGAATTCATCCTTCCAGGCGACATCTACGGGCTCTGTCTGCGGCCCCAGGCGATCGCACTCACCACCTCGCTTGCGCTCACGCCGGTGATCGTTGCCGACGCGACCCGACTGGGCGAAGCGGTGACCACGCACGCGGAGGAATATCCGGGTCTGACCCAGGCCTGTTACGCGACGGCGAGTCTCGACGAAGCCTATCTCCTCAACCAGCTGATGCGCGTCGGCAGGCAGACCGCCTATGAGCGCACTGCGCATTTCATTCTGGAGATCCACGAACGCCTGAGCCTGGTCGGTCTCGCGGGCGAAACCACGGTCGCCATTCCGCTGACCCAGGAAATCATGGCGGATGCGCTGGGCCTCAGCGTTGTACATTTGAACCGGACGCTTCAGCAGCTGCGGCGCAATCAGCTGATCGAGTTCAAGAGCGGTCTCGTGCGTCTCCTGCAACCGGACATGTTGGCGGAAATCGCACATTTCCGTACGCCGAAAGTCACGCAGACGGAACGCCAGGCGGCCTAGCGCCCGCCGTCTGTGTTCCTCCCCCATCTTGCTGCGCTCGACAGGGGAGGAGACTGCTATCCGTTTTCGCGGGAATGACAATTCGTTGCTCAACTTTCGCTGATCAAAACTGCGGCGGGGAAGCGCGCGAACAGTGCCGAGCAGCGGAGCTCGGGGTTTTGTCCGGCGGGCAGCGACGCCAGCGCTTCGCGCCAGCGGCAATCGTCAGAGCCCGCGGGCAGGGACAGTTCCGTGTCACCCCAGAATTCGGCTTTGGGCAGCGGCGCGCCCGCTTCGATGCACGCACGCGCCGAGAGGCGCGGAACAGCGACCAGCGCGCTTGGACGCCCCATTGTCCGCAGGAACGCAACGGCGTTCTCTCTTCGTGAGCCTTCGATTCGTACCGGCACATAGTCGCCGCGCGCGAATACGTCGCCATATTGCGTGCGCAGCCGCAGCAGTTCCGCGATCAATCGCTGTTTGACGAAACCGTTGCGCCACTCCGCGAGCAACGCGGGCAGCGACGGTTCGGAGGCAAGTGCGGCAACGCGCACGGCAAAATCGATCGCGCGGCGATTGTCCGGATCAACCATGCTGAGGTCCCAAAGCTCCGTGCCCTGATAGAAGTCGGGAATACCCGGGCAGGTGCATTTGAGCACCGTCTGGGAAAGGCCGTTCAGCGCCGCGGCGGGCGCAATCGTCTGTACGAAATCGGCGAGGTCGCGCAGGAATTCCGCGGAACAGGCGGGATCGAGCAGCTGGCGCACGAAGGCGCCGCTCGCCCGGTCGTAGCGCGCATCGGGATCGCCCCACGAGGTGTGGATTTTCTCTTCGTGCAGCGATTTCAGCCGCCAGCCGAGAATACGCTCGGAGAATTCCGCGAGCGCCGCCCTGTCGTCGCATGCGAGTTCGAGCGGCCACGAACCCACGAGCGTCTGGTACAGCTGATATTCGTCGCCGGGATCGAGTTGCGGGTCGCGCAATCGGGCATTCAGCCGGAACCAGCGGGCCGCCGCGGCGGACCATTCATCCGGGATCTCGCTCAAAACGGCGAGCCGTGCGCGTACATCCTCGCCCCGCTTGTGATCGTGGGTGGCGGTCGCGAGCAGCGAAGCAGGGCCGCGCTGCTGTGCACAGGCGTGAAATTCGGCGGGTGAAATCGCCAGCTGTCCCGGATCGGAGCCGACTTCGCTGCGCG
>DATGGN010000225.1:0-4374 GCA_035308485.1 Rhizomicrobium sp. | reverse complement strand
CAGAACGCAGGACACAGCGGTTGCACCAAGAAGCAGAGCGCGACGCATGATACTCCTCATGGTTGTTGGATTTGCGTGACCACCCCGCGCTCCCCGGAGGCTCGTATTTTGCACGCTCGGCGGGGAAAAAGCCGCGACACGGCGACACAGCCGATTTGCGCGCGGCAGCCGCCCTTTCGCGGGTCCGCGTGCCGATCCCGTTCGAGCCGCGGAGCGACCGCGATGGAATCAAAGTGCAATAGCCGCGGCCCGCGTTCATTGCGGAAGATGCGCGTGCGAGCAGACGGCGCGGGTCACGCGTCGTGCATCAAGGGTACATTTCGCATGCGCAAATCCTTGGGCGCATTCGGCCAGGTCTCCCTGTTCGGGTTTCTTTCTGCGATTTGCCTCGTCGCACCTGGGCGATGGCGGCGGGGGAGAGCGGGTCTTTGCGCTATTCAGGCACCGTCGATATCGACCAGCTGAAGGTATCCTTTCTCGTAAGCGGCCGACGCGGTTCACATCTCGTACAGGTGATTGTCCACCCGGCCGGGTCGTACCAGCTGCTGTCTACGACCCGACATTGACACGCCTGTCATGACGGCAGAGCATAAGGGCGCCCATTGGTTGTGACGAGCGATCTGCGGAAATTTGGGGCAGCGTTCCGTGACGCCCGTTGCCGTGCTTGTTCGTCCAGCAGCGCTGTCTCACCTGGTTGTTGCGGTGCGCAAAAATCGCATCACCTGTCTGGTGCTTCTGCTCGCTCTGTTGGGCCTGGCGGGAGCGACCTTGCCCGCACAGGCACAGCCGCGATTGTTCGGCGCCGGGCCGCCAGTGAACTCGACCGTGACTGGCACCAGATTTTCACAGGTACCGAACTTTGTCGGCCTGTCTCTCGTTGAAGCGCGCGCGCTGGCGGTGAAATCAGGCCTGACGCCGCGTTTTGTCGGTGCAACAGACCCGGCCGCGCGCGTCGGCAGCCAGCGACCGGCATTCCGTGCTCCGATTTTCGCTGCCGGAATGACGGTCGTGTTGCAAATGCAGGCGGTGGCGCCGCCATCGCCGGAAGGGCGCGTGCCGAACTTTATCGGTCTTCGTCGCGATGACGCGGATGCATTGGCAAGGCAATCCGGTCTTGCGCCGCGTTTTTTCGGCGCAACGGATGCGGAGGCACGGGTTGGCAACCAGCGACCGGAGTCGGGTTCTCCGATTTTCCGCACCGGAATGCTGATCGGGCTGCAAATGACCGCGCCCCCGCCGCAAGAGCAGGTGCCGAACTTCGTCGGTCTTGCCCGGGACGAAGCGATCGCGCTGGCACGCAATCGCGGATTGGCGGCGCGTCTTGCCGGCGCGACCGGCGTGGATGCGCATGTCGGCAGCCAACAGCCGGTGGCCGGAACGCCGATCGTCCGCATTGGAATGGCAATCCTGCTGCAGATGGAGGCACCGCTGCCATTGCCGCAAAGGCGCATGCCGAACTTTGTCGGTCTCCGTCGCGATCAGGCGCGCGCGCTGGCAGACAAATCGGGGCTCGTGCCGAGATTTGCCGGTACAGCGGATCCCGACGCGCAGGTCGACAGCCAGCGGCCGGAATTCGGCACGCCGATCTCCCGCCCGGACATGCCCGTGCTTCTGCAAATGGAGGCGTTGCCGCTGCAGGGTCAGGTGCCGAACTTTGTCGGCCTCGGTCGTGGTGAAGCAAGCGACCTTGCAAAGCAGTCGGGGCTCGCGCCGGAATTTGCCGGCGCAATGGATACGGATGCGCGCGTCGGAAACCAGCGGCCGCGATTTGGTACGCCGATTTTCCGCACGGGAATGCTGATACGGTTGCAGATGGAGGCTCCGCCGCCACCGCCGGTCCCGCCCGTTGACACAGGAACAGGGAGCACATCGACGCCGGGCTCTGCACCTTCGGGATCGCAGTCGACGCCCCCGAATTCGTCCGCACCGTCGAATCCACCCGTCACGGGGCCGGCGTCTGCGCCACCGGCACCTCCTGTACAGTCTGGTCCGCTCCCTGGTTCATCCGCAACTGTACCACCCGGAACTCGGGCGCCATCGCAGGGCACGCCTCAAGGTACATCGGGTGAGTCATGCGCCTCGCGCGATTTGCCGTCCTGGCTTGTGGCATCGGTAAGCGGGAGCGCGGTCACGACATGTCCCGAATCCACGACGCGCAATTGGCTGCTTCTCCTCGTTATTGCGGGGGCGTTGACGGGCGGAGCGGTTGTACTTTCCCGGGTAGCCCGGGTCGTGAGACCGCGCGTACACGTGGACCCGCACATGACGGGCTCCGCGCGGGTGGTGACCCGAACGGTCAGCAATGGTCTCGCTGCAATGACTGTTTCGCTCGAACCCGCGGATGGCCCCCACATCGACGTCCGGTATTTGCTCAAACACGACGCGCGGCCGGAGCCCGACGCCGTGCGAATCACGATCTCTGCCGAAGGAGAGAAGGATGACGCCTGACCCTGGGAGCATCGCGGTATTGCTCGGGCTCGACGGCAGCGCACTCGCGCCGGCTCGTCTGCACGACTCCGACGTCATGGTACGTCTCCGGGCGTCGCTCACCGGGGCGCCCGACCTGGTTCGAAATTTCGCCACGGAGAGCCTATCGGACGCCTTGCGTTCGGTCCTGAATGTTCCCCTGATCGACGTTCTGGCGGCGGCGTGGAAGACGCGGCACGATCTGCGCCAATATTGCGACCAGACGAAATATCCGCCCGGCGAAGTGAGCAACTACGTGCTCGCCGGACATGTCATATCGTCGACCCACCGCCCGCGCTTTCAGGTCCTCTTCGACGGCGCGCCATGCGGCCCCGATATCGAATTCGACGTCGATCTCAGCCTCACCGTCGAGGCCGCCTGTCTCGAAATCGTCAACGCGCGCATCACAAAGGCGACGACCGGGACGATCCAGGGCTCCGGCCAGATCCGTTGCGCTGGCGCGACCCTTGTCGAGCGACAGACGAAAAAAGTGGACATTCCGGGCAAATTCTCGTTCGGCGAAGGTATCCCGCTCGGAATGCCCTATCGAAGCGCGTCCCCGGCGCCCGAACCCGCGGCATAGAAGATAGGGCCCGACGGGTGTTCGCGTCTCCTCGTCTACGGTTCCATTCCGACGTACAAGTCAGACAGGATTGTTTGTGCGTCTCGCGTACCGGCGGCAGAACTTTGTCCACCGAAACCGCGTCTTCGCCTCGGGTCAATGTTCACGCTCTGCTAGAACTGGACACACGGCAGTGATCGCACCGCGGCAATACGAGCTGCATTTTGCCCAGCGGTATCGGCGACGTCCTCAGGGATCAACTTCGCAGCGCCGAGAGCGTAGGGAATACTCCTGTCGAGCATGCTCAAGACAACACTCGCGATGATCTTCTTTTGGGTGTCGGTCACCTCTTCGGCGGTCGCCGCCCAGACGGAACTTTCACACGCCATGTGAGGATAGGTGTTTTTCAAAAGCGGGTCGGGGGAAGGATACTTACCGGGTCCGTAGTCAATTCGGGCCCCCGTCCGGCCATCGAAAACGGAGACGTGATAGGCAACCGTCAGTTCCGTTTGGTCGTGACCGAACATGCCATCATGATGCGTCAGACTGATGGCGGGAGCGTCGTTGCCTGGCGCCGATTGCGGATAGACCACGACGTATGCATCCGGGCCGCCCGAAGTTGGAAGTGCCGGCCCCGTTCTTCGGCGCGTGAAAAGCGTGCCCGTCATGACGTCTGGATCAACGAACGAGGTCGTATCCAGTTGGGTCGCCACCACCGAGAACCGGGCAGCCAGCAATGCGGCAGTCTTCGAGACCAGAAATGCGTTGATGTCCTCATCGAGGCGAAGCGTGTAATGCGAATTTGAAAATACGGTAATTCCAATGTTCCTGGCGGCTATTTCGGTATCGAGATTTGAAATCACTGCGACCGAATGAATCGTCCGGTATTCGTCGACAGAGACTGCGCCGCTGGCCACGGCGCAAACCGGGACCATGGCGAACACGAAAGCTGAAGCCCCGGCTGCCCATGAGTGCGAAGGTCGTCGCATGATTGCGCCCCCAAAATACGGTGCGTACAAATATCACGAGCCTGCCCGATACTCCAGTGCATGGACGCCAAACCGAGCTGCGGCCGATTCATGTGCGGGAATGGCGCGTAGCGAATCGAGACGCTAATGGTTATGTCTCGAGAACGAGAACCAGCGATCACCTGAGCGAACTTTGTCCACCGAAGCCCTGAAGCAACACCTCGACGCCGACACGGTGTCGGACGCCGCGCGCCGCGCCCTGCCGTGGCTCGTCGCGGTCGCGTTCTTCATGGAATCGCTCGACACCACGATCCTGAACACCGCGGTGCCGATCGTGGCGAAAGCGATCGGCACGACGCCGCTCAACATGAAAGCCGT
>DATGGN010000224.1:0-9958 GCA_035308485.1 Rhizomicrobium sp. | reverse complement strand
GGCGGAAGGGTCTGCACGACTTCCTCGAGAGCGTCGTCAACCAGGGCGGCGGCGAATTCGAAGCGTCCTCCATCGACGAGGAGGCCTGGAGCAGGCTCGCCGCAACCATGTCCTACATGTCGGGCGATTTCTCAGATCCCGATACATTTTCAAAGCTCAAATCCCAACTCGACGAACGCGACAGGAACGAACATCTGAACGGTTCTGCGCTCTTCTACCTCGCCGTGCCGGACCGCTTCTTCGGTCCGCTGGTGGAATCGCTGAGCGCCGCCGGGCTGACGAAGGACGCCCGCGGCTGGCGGCGGGTGGTGATCGAAAAACCGTTCGGCCACGATCTCGAATCGGCAAAAGCGCTCAACGACACCGTGCTCGGACATTTGAGCGAGGACCAGGTTTTCCGCATCGACCACTTCCTCGGCAAGGAGACGGTGCAGAACATCATGGCGCTCCGCTTTGCCAACGGGCTGTTCGAGCCGATCTGGAACCGTGACCGCATCGATCACGTACAGATCACCGTCGCCGAAACGATCGGGATCGAAGAGCGCGGCAAGTTCTACGAAGCGACGGGCGCGCTCCGCGACATGGTGCCGAACCATCTGTTCCAGCTTTTGGCGATGACGGCGATGGAGCCGCCGGCGGCGTTCGATGCGGAATCGGTGCGTGACAAGAAGGCGGAACTGTTCCGTGCGGTGCACCAGGTCCAGCCGTCCGAAGCGGTCCGGGGTCAGTACGGCGCGGGAACCATCGACGGAAAGAAGGTCCGCGCCTACTGCGAGGAAGACCACGTCGCCCTGAATTCCTTCGTCGAAACCTATGCTGCGCTCCGACTCCGCGTCGACAACTGGCGCTGGGCGGGCGTGCCCTTCTACCTGCGGACCGGAAAACGGCTGACGAAGCGCTGGACGGAGATCGCCATCCGCTTCAAAGACGCGCCGCTCATGCTGTTCGGCGCCGAATCGGCGAAGGTGCTGAAGGACAACTGGCTGATCCTCCAGATCCAGCCGGAAGAGGGGATCCGGCTGAAGTTCAACGCCAAGAAGCCGGGCCCCGAAATGGACCTGGACAGCGTCGCCATGGATTTCCGGTACAAGGACTGGTTCCACGAGGCGCCCGCGGTGGGCTACGAGACGCTTCTGTACGATTGCATGCAGGGCGACGCGACGCTGTTCCAGCGCGCCGACCAGGTGGAGTCGTCGTGGCGGGTCGTCGATCCGCTGATCAAGGCGTGGAACACGGCGCCGAAGGAAGAATTTCCAAACTACACGGCCGGTACGCCCGGCCCCGGAGCCGCAGACGCCCTGCTGGCGAAGGATGGCCGGGCGTGGCGGCCCATTCCGTGAAGGTACTCCAATGTCCACGCCCGCCGGCCGTCTCGAAATCTCCGACGATCCACATGCGCTCGCCCGGCATGCCGCCGATTGGTTTGTAAATACGGTGTCCCGCAGCACGGGAACCATTCGTGTGTCCCTGTCGGGCGGATCGACACCGAAGGAAATGTACACGCTGCTGGACGGGCAAGAGTTTCGCTCCCAGATCTCGTGGAGGCGTCTGGAATTGTTCTGGGGCGACGAGCGCTTCGTGCCGCATGACGATCCTGCAAGCAACTACCGCATGACGATGGAGACGCTTTTAGCCCGTGCGCCGGTTTCGGCCGGCCAGATTCACCCCGTGCCGGTACAGGGAACGCCGGCCGCATGCGCTGCGCAATACGAAAGCGTCCTGAAGCAGTCCTATGGTGCGGGCCGGCTTGACCCGTCGCGGCCGCTCTTCGACATCATGCTGCTTGGCCTCGGCGCGGACGGTCACACGGCTTCGCTCATTCCCGGGCAGACGGTGCTCGAGGAGCGGACACGCTGGGTCGCCGCGGTAGCGGAAGGCCGACCGGAGACGCGCATCACGCTCACCTATCCCGCCATCGAATCGAGCGCGAAGATCGCCTTCCTTGTTACGGGCGCCGAAAAAGCCAACGCTGTACGGCTTGCGCGCGCGGGAGATCCGTCCGTTCCGGCCGGGCGCATCCGGACCGATGCGGAAGTGATCTGGTTCGTCGATCGCGCGGCGCTCGGCTCGGGTTGAGTCGAATGGCAGGACGGATCGAGGACTATGCCATCATCGGAGACATGCGTACGGCGGCGCTCGTCGGCCGCGATGGCTGCATAGACTGGCTTTGTCTCCCCCGTTTCGACTCGCCGGCCTGCTTCGCGGCGCTGCTTGGCACGCCCGAGCACGGACGCTGGCTGATCGAGCCGGCCGAGGACGCGAAAACCACGCGAAAATACCGCGACGGCACCCTCATCCTTGAGACGCGATTCAAGACCGCGCAAGGCGAGATGATGCTGGTCGATTTCATGCCGACCGGCAGCGAACAAAGCTGCATCATCAGGCTTGCCATCGGACTCTCGGGAGCGGTGAAGGTTCGCACCGATCTCGTCATTCGATTCGATTACGGCTCGACCGTGCCGTGGGTCACCCGCGTCGATGAGCGCACCTTGACCGCCGTAGCCGGTCCCCATTTGCTGACGCTTCGCACGACGGCAGCGTTGTACGGCAAGGATTTTCATACGAAGGCCGAATTCGTTCTTCGCGAAGGTGAAACCGTCCCCTTCGTTCTCACCTATTCTCCGTCCCATCTGCCTCTGCCGCTTTCGCTCAGTATCGAAGCGACCATGGCCGAAACGGGGAAGTTCTGGACGGAGTGGAGCGGCAAGACACGCCTGCAGGGGCCTTGGGCGAAGCCCGTGTGCAGGTCGCTCATCACGCTGAAGGCACTCAGCTATCGCCCGACCGGCGGCATCGTTGCGGCGCTGACGACGTCGCTTCCCGAACAGATCGGCGGACCGCGAAACTGGGATTATCGCTATTGCTGGCTGCGCGACGCCACGTTCACGCTGCTTGCCTTCATGAACGCCGGTTACATGGAAGAAGCCGTCGCCTGGCAGGATTGGTTGCTTCGCGCCATCGCCGGCAGCCCGCAGCAGATTCAGACCCTGTACGGTGTCGCCGGCGAACGGCGGCTCGACGAATGGACGATTCCATGGCTGCCCGGCTACGAGAAATCGGCGCCCGTACGGATCGGCAATGCCGCCGCGATGCAGCTGCAGCTCGATATTTTCGGCGAGTTGGCTGACGTCATGGCGCAGGCCCGGAAGGGCGGTCTGCCCATTCCTCCTCCGCGCGACGAGGTGCGGCGCGTTTTCCTGCGGCACCTCGAACATCTGTGGCACAAACCGGATGAAGGAATCTGGGAGATCCGCAGCGACCCGCAGCACTTCGTCTATTCCAAGGTGATGGCGTGGGTCGCCTTCGAGCGGGCGGTGACCAACGGTGGCGGCACCAAAAAGGAACGCGAGCACTGGAAGCGCGTCGCGCGAGAGATCCGGCGCGAAATTCTCCTGGAAGGCATCGATCCCAAGCGTGATTGTTTTGTACAATCATACGGCTCGTCGCATATGGACGCCAGCCTGTTGCTTCTTCCCATCGTGGGCTTCGTGGAGGCAACCGAGCGGCGGATGAGGAACACGATTCGCGAGATCGAAAAACGCCTTCTGCATCACGGACTCGTCCTTCGTTATGAAACCGGCACGGGTATCGATGGATTGCCGGCCGGCGAAGGCGCGTTTCTCGCCTGCAGCTTCTGGCTCGTCGACAACTATCTGCTTCAGGGCCGTCGACGGGACGCGGAGAAACTGTACAGACGTCTCGTCAAGCTCGCCAACGATGTCGGTCTGCTTGCCGAGGAGTACGACCCTCGCGCACGCCGCATGCTCGGCAATTTTCCGCAGGCGTTTTCACACGTCGCGCTGGTCAACTCCGGCATCAATCTCATGCATGCGCACGCGTTGACGCCGGCGCGCGGTGGCCGCGACCGGCCGCATGTGGCGCGCGACCGGGGGTAACAGAGTGGCGCGTCGCAAGGCGGAAAGACGGGAAAACGGCGAACTTCGCATCCTCGCCATCGATATCGGCGGTACAGGTTTGAAGGCGTCGATCGTGGATGCGACGGGAAGGCTTCTCGTGCCGCGACAACGCCTCGATACGCCCTACCCCTGCCCGCCCTCCGTGATGCTCGACGCCCTCGCCGAACTCGTCCAGCCGCTACCACCGCACAGCCGGATCTCCATCGGATTCCCCGGTGTGGTGCGCGGAGGGAAAGTCATGACGGCGCCGCATTTTGGAACGAGGGATTGGGCAGAATTTCCGCTGTGCGCCGCCACGTCGGAGCGGTTCGGAGGACCCTCGCGCATGGTCAACGATGCAGAGATGCAGGGCCTTGCCGTGATCCACGGGAAAGGCCTCGAACTCATGCTCACGCTCGGCACGGGCGCGGGCACGGGACTCTTTCGGGACGGCGCGGTGATGCCGCATCTCGAACTCGCGCATCACCCGATCTACCACGACAAGACCTATAACGGCTACATCGGCAAAGCTGCCCTGAAGAAAGTCGGCAAGAAGCACTGGAACAAGCGGGTCGCGCGAACGATCGAAATTCTGGCAGACCTCCTCCATTTCGATCACCTTTTTGTCGGCGGCGGGAACGCGACCAGGCTTTCAATCGCAACCTCGGCCTGGATGACGATCGTGCCGAACGACGCTGGGATAGAGGGCGGTGCCGCGCTCTGGCGCCTCCGCGAATTGAGCGCGTAAAATGAATATCCCACCCACATTTGTTCGCAACCAGCCATATACGGCGCTGCCGGCGCCGCAGGTCGCCGAGTTCTCGCTCGCCGGCGATGCCTTTCTGCTCGACATCGACGGCACGCTCCTCGACATCGCTGCGACACCTGAGTCAGTCCGCGTTCCTGCGCCCCTGAAGGCCACGCTCGCCATCCTTCAGCAATCCGCGGGCGGTGCGCTTGCGCTTGTAAGCGGTCGGCCTCTGTCGGCCATCGACCAGCTGTTTGCCCCGCTTTCGCTTGCTGCGATCGGCTGTCACGGCGCTGAGTGGCGAAAAAGAGCCGGCGACAATCCCGAATTTCGCGCTGCACCGCTCCCGTCTGCGACGCGAAAACAACTGCTCGAAGCAGTATCTGATATTCCGGGCATTTTCGTGGAAGACAAGGGCTACACCCTCGCGTTCCACTATCGCCGCGTCCCCGAACAGAAAGCGGCGCTGCGAGAACGACTCGCCGCCGCAATCCGGTCGTTCCACCCGCAGCTGTGCCTGCTGCACGGAAAAGCCGTGTTCGAGGTGAAGCCCTGCGCTTTCGACAAGGGCGAAGCCATTGCGGCGCTCATGAATGCGCCGCCTTTTTCCGGTCGGCGTCCGGTATTCGCGGGCGATGACCACACCGACGAATATGCCCTCGCCGTCGTGCACCAGATGCGCGGCCTCGGAATCTCCGTCGGACGCAAGCTGCAGGATGCCGAGCGGATCCTGCCGGCCCCCTATGCGGTGCGCAGCTTGTTGGCCCAGCTGGCGCAAAGATCCGGCTGAATTTCTGTCGTCCAACAATTGATGGTTCCTTCACCGGAACCGGGGTGTTCGCCACACGTTGGGAAGAGAGCGGCCATGCGCCTGTCGCGAAGGAGGATAGGGTTTTGGCACGCGTCTTCATCATCTCGAACAGAGTGGGCATCCCCAATCCGGCGCGTGGCGTTCACGCGGGCGGGCTGGAAGTGGCGTTGCGCGCAACGCTCAAACGCCATCCGTGTGTCTGGCTCGGATGGAGCGGAGCGGTGAAGCCGGTGGAAGAAATCGAGACGCGCACCATCACGCATCGCGAAAACAGCTACATCGTCACGGATCTGAGCGAAGAGGATTACCAGGAATATTACAACGGGTTCGCCAATCGCGTGTTGTGGCCGATTCTCCACTACCGGTTGGATCTCGCGGAATTTTCCCGTCGCGACCTCACCGGCTATCTGCGCGTCAACCAGCATTTTGCCGACCGGCTCGACCAGGTGCTTGCGCCTGACGACGTGGTCTGGGTGCACGACTATCACCTGATCCCGCTTGCCAGCGCCTTGCGCGAGCGCGGGCGCGAAAATCGCATCGGCTTTTTCCTCCACATTCCGCTGCCGCCGCCGGAAATCCTGACGGCGATGCCCAACCATGAAAAGCTGATTCCGAGTCTCACAGAATACGACCTCATCGGCTTCCAGACCGACGGTGACGCCGCCAATTTTGCGCGCTATCTGGCGCTCGAATGCGGAATGCCGGCGCATATCCAGCGGACCTTCAACGGCGGAAAGCGCGTGATGCGCATCGGCACCTTTCCGGTGGGAATCGCCGCGCGCACGTTCCAGCGCTGCGCACAACGCGCCTCGCGCTCGAGTTTCGTGCGTCGCGTACGCGATACTGTGCCGGGCGACATCATCATGGGAGTCGATCGCCTCGACTACTCCAAGGGTCTCCCGCTCCGTCTCGATGCCTTCGAACGTTTTCTTGTCGGCCGCCCGGAGTGTCGCGGCAAAGTCACTTACATGCAGATTACCCCGAAGAGCCGGTCGGAAGTGCCCGAATATGTCGAGATGGAAAGGGCAATGGACGCCGCCGCAGGGCGAATCAATGCCACATATGGCGACGTGTCGTGGACGCCCGTGCGGTACACAAATCGTCCGTACAGCCGGACCGCACTCGCCGGACTCTATCGGGTCGCGCGCGTCGGACTGGTGACGCCGCTGCGCGACGGCATGAATTTGGTGGCGAAGGAGTATGTTGCCGCGCAGGATCCAAAAAATCCCGGCGTGCTCATTCTGTCCCGTTTTGCCGGAGCCGCAGCGGAATTCGGACCGGCGGCGCTGCTTGTCAATCCGTACGATCCCGACGCGGTGGCCGCCGCGCTCGCGCGCGCGATTGCGATGCCGCTCGATGAGCGGATCGAACGCCACGCCAAACTGTTCGACGCGCTGAAGCGCAACGACGTCGCCGCGTGGGGCGACCGATTTCTCGCTACGCTCACCGAGACGCCGGAAGTCTCGCGCCCTCGCGCTTCCGCGCACGCTGTACCGGCGGATTCGCCTTCGTGGGGAAAGACCTCGCCACCTGCGCACCCGTCGATCCCCGGGGCGATTTCAAATCCGCATTCTTCGTCCCCGGCTTACGTCAGCCTCTCGCCGCGTCGCTGATACCGTGTTCCACGCAAAAAGGGCCTCGCCCGAAGCCGGGTGAGGCCCTTTCTGCAACGTGTTTCATACAGCAGCGTGACACACGCCGAAAAGCGCTCTGCCGGCTTCGGCATGATTATGTTTCACGGCGATATCTCCCAGCGACACCACGCCGACGAGCCGCTTGCGCCGGTTGACGATTGGCAACCGACGCACATGGTCGCGGCTCATGCTTTCGGCGGCCATCTCAATCTCTTCATCTTCAAAACAATAGAGAACGCGGTCCGTCATCACCTCGCGGACCCTTGTCGTCTTTGGGTCGCGCCCCGCGGCTACCGCACGCACCGCGATGTCGCGGTCCGTTATCATGCCTACGACGCGATCATTCTCGCCGACGGGAAGAAAGCCCACATCATCTTCGGCCATTGTCATCGCCGCCTCCTGCAACGTCGCGTCGGGATCGGTCAGATCGACGCCGCGCGTCATTACTTCCGCTATTTTCATGGTCGGCACCTCCAAGCACCCCGCTCACCGTTTCCAACGGACTCGGCAGAGCGAGGTTCCGACACGATTCGGCCATGATGCGTAAGCCGAAAGGAACCTTTCGTGACGGCGACGAGTTTTCTCTACGCGCCGAAAAATAGCAAAGGATAGCGGGATGCTCGGAACGATCCTCATCATCATTTTGATACTACTGCTGATCGGCGCACTGCCCTCGTGGCCATACAGCGGTGGATGGGGCTATTACCCGAGCGGCGGGCTGGGCCTCATTCTTATCATTGTGATCATCCTGGTGATCCTGGGGCGCTTCTAGCCAACCGGCATCAGCCGGTCTTGAATCGTACAGCCCAGTTCACCAGCGCCTGCATCAGGCTGGGTGACGAATCTGCGGGTGGGCTCGTCCCTGAGACGCCTTTTGCTTTTCCACCTCATGCGTCTACGGATGAGCGCGGCAGGAAAATGATCAGGAAAGAAGCACGATGGCGTAGGCCGGATCGGCGCTTTGCCACTTCCGCTCCATGCGCCAGCCGGCGCGCGCCGCGAGCGCCGCAAATTCCTTGAGCCGGTATTTTCTTGAATTCTCCGTGTGAACTGTCTCGCCTTCGGCAAAATCGTAACATCGGCCGGCGACGATCAGGCTCTGGTTCATGCGGCTGACGAGATGCATCTCGATCCGCGATTCGCGTGCGTTCCAGACTGCGAGATGGGAAAAGAACTCGGGCTCGAAGGTCGCACCCAGTTCGCGATTGATCCGCGTAAGCAGATTCTTGTTGAAGGCTGCAGTGACGCCTTTGGCGTCATTGTAGGCCCTGAGAAGCGTTTCACGATCCTTGACGAGATCGATGCCGACAAGGAAGCGTGCGCCATCACCCAGAAATGAGCGACTCGCGTGGAGAAGCCGCTCGGCATCTTCGTCGGAGAGATTGCCGATTGTCGACCCGGGGAAGAAACCCAGCGTGGGGCGGGAGCCAATCGCTGCGAGACGTTGCAGGGGCTGGAGGAAATCCCCCGCGATCGCCTGTACTTCGACGTGCGGGAATTCCCGCCGAATGCGCTTAGCACTCTGCTCCAGCGACTCAGCCGAAATGTCGACAGGAACGTACAACGATATTCCGGAAAGCGTCTCGAGAAGAATGCGCGTCTTCACCGAAGCGCCGGAACCGAACTCGACAAGTGCCGTTCCCGGCGCAATTTCAGCCCGGAGATCTTCCGCCATCCGGGGAAGGAGCAGTGTCTCGGCGCGAGTGAGATAGTATTCCGGAAGTTCGGTGATCTTCTCGTACAGCCGCGAACCCTCGGCGTCGTAGAAATATTTGCTCGGAATTTCTTTCGCCGGTTTGGCGAGGCCCACTCGCACATCATGCAGGAACGGCCCTTCGGATTGCACGCGCCTCGGCGGACCATCTTCGGCGAGCCGGAGTCCCGAAAACTGCCAGCGCTGATGCGGATAAAAGAAATTGCGGTAGCTCGCCCGGATATGGCCGCGGCTCGTGACACACGATCCGCCACGCAACACGATCTGGTTGATCATGAACTTACCGTTGTACTCGCCTACCGCTCCCTTCGGTGAACGGTAACCCGGGTATGGCGTGTATGACGATTGCGTCCATTCCCAGACGTCACCGAACAGTTGAAAACCCGGGTGGCGGCCGGCGGGAAGCGGGCGCAGCCAGCCATCGTCACGAAAATTGCCGTCGCTGGTCGGTAACTGTGCCGCTGCATGTTCCCATTCGAATTCGGTCGGAAGGCGTTTGCCGGACCATCGGGCAAAAGCGTCGGCTTCGTAGTAGCTCACATGGCAGACTGGTGTCTCACGGTCGACGGGTCGGAGGCCGTTCAAGGTCATCATGAACCATGCGCCGTCCTGTTCGCGCCAGTGAGGGGGCGCGCGCCAGCCTTCCGCGCGGGCGCATGTCCAGCCGTCGGCGAGCCAATGCCTGGGGGTTCGATAGCCGCCGTCATCGATGAAGGCGAGCCATTCGCCGTTGGTAACCAGCCGGTTCATCAGGCGGAATGGTGCGAGGAGCACTTCGTGACGCGGTGTTTCGTTGTCGAAGCAAAATTCCCCGCCAGCGTGGCCGGTCTCGACAATGCCACCGTCAAAATTGACGAACGCCTGCGCCGGCGCGGCGCGCTCTTCACCGGACCGGAACGGAGCATAGGCCGGAAGCAGGGGGTTTTGCGCGAAGGCATGGAGGATATCGGTAAGCAGCAGTTCCTGGTGCTGCTGCTCGTGGTGCAGTCCGAGTTCGATGAGCGACCTCAAAGCCTCCGCAATCTCGTCGCGATCAAGAATGTTGTACATCCATCTGTCGACGTAGCGGCGGTAATCGCCGACCTGTTCGGCAGAAGGCCGCGTCAACATTCCGCGGCGGTCGCGCGCATGCCGCTCGCCGACCGCCTCGTAGTA
>DATGGN010000223.1:0-8104 GCA_035308485.1 Rhizomicrobium sp. | reverse complement strand
AAATCCCGGACCTCCGCCGCCATCCGCCGATACATATCCGGCAGAAACCCCTCGATTTCCTCGAACGACAGGTCGGCCGCGTTGACGGGCATCCAGTCGTCGAATGCGCTCCGCAGGAAGATATCCTGGTATCGTACATCCAGATCGTTGATGGAAACCGGTTTGCCGGCGCCGCGGCGCAGGTTCTCGAGGGCGAGCCGCATCCAGGTATTGCCCGATTTCGGATAACTGGCGATGAGCACGAAGCCGGGGGTCATCGCACGATTTCGACAACCCTGTCGGCGAGCTCCTCGATCCCGCAGTCCCGCGCACCCTGCAGCAGCACGCCGCGGCAGGCGCGCGCGATATGTACAATGGTTTTCGCGTGTTCCGCGCGCCGGCCAAGCGCTTCGACCCAGCGCGGGCGGAACATGCTTGCCCCAAGCAGCTGCGGCCGTTCCGCGGCCGGCACTTCCTCGAACTCCGCCGTGGCCCCGAGCGCCAGGCGCAAGACCACATGCAAGGCCGTCGGCGTCGTGGAGGCCCCGACCGGCACGAAGTACTTCTCCATGCCGTCGCGCACCGGTTCGAGCCGATCGGGATTGGCGCCCACCATTTCGCAGGCATCGCGCCACAGCTTGATGCGGTCGTTGCTCGGCCAGGCGACGGCCATCGTGCCGTTCCAGCTGACACGCGTGATATCGTCGGCCACGAGCAGCCAGCCGCGCCGGCACAGCGCCGCCGCGACCGTCGATTTTCCGAGCGCCGAGGGACAGCAGATCGCCACCCCTTTCCAGTTCGGCGCAACAAGGGTGGTACCGTTCAGCGGGAGTTCGCCCCGCTGATGAATGAGGGCGCCCCGCGCGCTGCCCAGAAGAAACAGACGCGCCGCGGCGCGGTCCGCGCCGGAGGCAACCGTGACCTCCACCGACTTGCCGTCGCGAACGAGATAGCGCGCGATGCCGGGAACTTCGAACAACAGGGCCCGCGCCGCCGCCTCTGTACATGGCGCGATGCTCTCTCCGCCTTCGAGGTGCTTGGGGAGCGTTTCAACCTCGCGGACCATCGTTCCGGGGATTCCGGGAAGAGGGCCTTCGAAGCGCTGGTCCGACGGAAAATCGCGTTGCATTTCCGAGGAATAACCTTCCGCTGGTGTGTCAGGCAAACGCCCGCCAATCGGGCGCGGCGCTCGCTCGGCCTTCCGTATCGTAACCGAGGCGCGTCATGACCGCGCCGTGGTCATCGACGAGCTTCGCGCGGGTTTCGTCGTCGAGCGCTCCGACCCATGAAAGCGGCTTTCCGGCGCGGTAGAATTGTGGCGACATCCGCGGCCGCTCGACGAATCCTGCCCGCTGCTCCTCGCTCCTCAACCGGTCGAAACTCGCGGCCTCGCAGGCGCGGGCGATGTCAGCGTCGCTCGCGGCGAATCCCGCCCTCTGTACCAGGCGCGCGAAACCGTCCGCGGGACTGGCGAACATGTCCTCGTAGCGCGCGGCGATGACGTCGTAGCCGGTTGCGTCCAGCCACGAGCTGACGTTCCCGCTCCACGAACCGAGGCGTTCGTGCAGCTGCCGGCGCAACCGGTCCGTGCTCAGCGCCACCGTTTCGTCGTCACCCATGTGCTGAACCGCCTCGCGCGTCGAGAGTCCCATATGATGGGCGTAGGAGACGGCGACGTCGAACGGGTGCCGCGTCAGATAGATCACGGCGCGCACGCAATCCTGCGGGTACAACCATTCGCCGGAGCGCGTCCGAACCGCGCCGTCGTGCGACTTGACGATGTGCGGCGCCCCTGCCCGCTCCGACAGCGCCCGAAACACCTGCGGCAGCACGTCGTCGATCTCGTCCGGCAAAAGCTCGGCGGAATTCACCGGCGCGAGTTCGTCGAACAGCTGGCGCTTCGGCGCGCCATACCAGGCATGCGCCATGTCGTTGATCGACACGCGCCATCCGGGCCCGCGGCGCAGCGTTTCGAGCACCACGCGCACCCAGGTGCTGCCCGATTTCGGATATCCCGCAATCAGAATGAGATTACGCGCCACAGCCAGCCGCTTCCTCGACGCCCGCATTGGGAGGGGTGTCGGCGGAGGCTTGTCAACCGGCTTTTGCCCTTGACCCCAGGCCCTGATCCGGCCGAAACCCGAAGCGCACGAAGGGCTTGGCGATGCAGAGCGGCACGGCTGAGAAAGCGGAATTGACGGATCTGGACGCGGTGATCGCGGCGGCCGAGGCGGGCGACCACGCGCGAGCGAGCGATCTCGCGCGGGCCGCGCTCGACCGCGGCGAGCTGCATCCGCTGTTCCTCAATCTGCGCGCCTGGTGGCACGAAGCAAACGGGCGGCTGCCGGCGGCGCTTGCCGATCTCGAACACGCCACTGCGCTCGCGCCCGACGACGTTCCGGTGCTGAACGCGCTCGGACTTTGCCGCGAACGGTTGGGTCGTACGCGCGAAGCCCTGGCGGCATTCGACAAGGCCACGCGGCTCGCACCGGGTTTCGCACCGGCGCAGATGAACCGCGGGCGGGTGCTCGAGGCGCTGGGGGAGTCCGATGCGGCGCGCGCAAGTTACGAAAGCGCGCTCAAGCTTGGTCACAACGCCCATCCCGATCTTGCCGCATTGGCGGCACGCCGCGCCGACTGGCCGAGTGCGAGAGCCCATGCCCAGTCCGCGCTTGCCATCCGCCCCGGACTTGCCGCGGCGGAACTGGCGCTTGCCGGCGCGGAGCTCGCCGAAAGGGATTTCGCGACCGCGAAAGGGCGCATGGCGCGGCTCCTCGAGGGCGAGCTTTCCGCGCTCGAGCGGGCGACCGTGTACACGCTTTTGGGCGATGCGCTGGACGGGCTTGGCGATTTCGCCGCCGCTTTCGCCGCCTACGAGAGCGGCAATGCGCTCCGCCGCGGCTTCTATGCGCCGCGCTACGCCAACCCCGCCGTGGAATCGATGCCCGGTTATGTACAACGGCTGTTCCGCTGGTTCGAAAAGCTGCCGCCGGAGCATTTCGCTACGACCGCGAAGGACGCGCCCGGCAATGAGGACGGCGCAGCCGAACATGTGTTCCTGGTCGGTTTTGCGCGCTCGGGCACGACGCTGCTTGAGGAAGTGCTGGCCTGCCATCCGCGCGTGGTGACGACGCAGGAACGCGACGGATTGTCGGAGGCGGTCGCCAACCTGTTCGCGGGCGACGCGGCACTCGATAGGCTGGCAAGCCTGAAAGGCGGCGGACTCGCGCGTTACCGGCGCTCCTACTGGCGCGCCCTTGCCGAGTCCGGGATCGAAGCGAAAGGCAAATGCCTGATCGACAAACAGCCGTTTCATTCCATCGCCCTGCCCCTTCTGGCCAGGCTATTTCCGGCCGCGAAGATTCTGTACTCCCTGCGCGATCCGCGCGACGTGGTGCTGAGCGCTTTCCGCCGCCGCTTCCAGATGGGCCCGGCGAATTTCCAGCTCCTTACCCTCGAAACCGCGGCGCGGTTCTACGACCAGGTGATGCGCCTTGCCGATCTCTATCGCGGGCGCCTCCCGCTCCAACTGCGCGAGACCCGTCACGAAACGCTGATTGCGGATTTCGATGGCGAAGCGCGGCGCGTCTGCGACTTCATCGGCATTCCATGGACCGACACGCTCTTCGGCTTTGCCGGGCGTGCCCAGGCGCGCGCGATCCAGACTCCGAGCGGGCCGCAGATTGCCCGCGGCCTGAACGCCGAAGGCGTCGGCTACTGGCGGAACTACCGGCACGGGCTCGAACCCGTACTTCCCATCCTCGCGCCATGGGTCGAGCGCTTCGGCTATCCCGCGGATTGAAACCATGAGCGCACCCGGCTTGGCTGTACAGGACGCGATGCGCCGCGCGCTCGCCCATCTCGAGAAGAACGAGGTGTTCCAGGCCGAAGACATCCTCGCGGCGCTCATTGCCGAGAACCCGCAGAACGCACAGGCGCTGCAGCTCATGGGCGTCGTGCACCGCGCGCAGAACCGGCTCGACGAAGCCGAGGATTGCTATCGCCGCTCGCTCGCCATCGATCCTGCGCAGCCGCATGTGCATCACAACCTCGGCAATGTGCTGAAAGCCAAGGGCCGCTTCGCCGAGTCGGCCGGGGCGCAACGCGAAGCCATCCGCCTCCGGCCGAACTATGTCGAAGCGCACCTCAATCTCGCGATTGCGCTCTCCGAACTCGGCGATCACGAAAGCGCACTGAAGAGCTGTCGCGACGCCTTGCGCCTCCAGCCGAACTATCTCTTTGCCAAACAGACGCTTGCCGCCGAACTCTGCGCGCTCGACCGGCCGAAGGAGGCCGAGCGGCTCCTGAAGCAGGCGCTGGATTTGGGCGTCCGGGACGAGCGCCAGCGCGCCGCCCTCGAACACAATCTCGGCATCGCGCTGAGCCAGCAGAAGAGGTTCGGCGAGGCGCTCGCGCTGTTCGATGCGGCACGCGCGAAGGTGCCCGACATGCCGGTCGTCGACTACAACCGCGGCAACACCCTGCAGCATCTGGGGCGGCTCGAAGAGGCGGTCGAAGCCTATCGCTGCGCGCTGACCCGCAATCCCCTGCACCTGGCGGCGCATGAGGAGATGAACGAGCTCCTGTACAGACTGCACGACGATGTGAACTTTCTGCGCTCTTATGACGATGCGGCGCTCGTCTGGCCCGAGATCGGCCAGCTGCCGCTGCACAAGGCGCAGTTCCTTTTCCTGCGCGGCGATTTCGCCGGCGCCCGCGAAGCCTTCGAACGCGCGCGTCCCCTGCTTCCGGATTCCGTCACGCCGCATGATGGCCTCGCGCTCACCCTCGCCCGCCTCGGCGAGCTGGACGCCGCGATCGCCGAACACGAGGTCGTGCTCCGCATGGAGCCGGACAACGCCCATGGCTGGCGCAATTTCGCCCAGACGCTGCTCGAAGCCGGCGACGCGAAGAAGGCGCTCGACGCTGCCGAACGGGCGATCGCGCTCGAGCCCGACAGCCAGGTTGCGCTGGCGGTCTGGGGGCTCGCGCTCCGCGTGCTCGACGACCCGCGCGAGCGGGCGATGAACGACGTCGAGAGTCTCGTACGGGTGTACGAAATCGCGGCCCCCGACGGCTTCGCCTCGATGGAGGATTTCAACCGCGCCCTCAATCACTATCTCGACCGGCTGCATGTCGACCGGCGCGAATGCATCGATCAGACGCTTCGGACCGGCACGCAGACGCGCGACAATCTGTTCGGCGCCGGCCACACGCCCGTCGAGCTCCTGCGCGCGAAGATCGACGACGCGGTGGCCGACTACATCAAGCGGATGCCGGCGGACGACTCCCACCCCCTGTTCCGGCGACGGCGCAACGACTTTCGCTACGCCGCCTCGTGGTCGTCGCGCCTCCACGACTGCGGCTTCCACACCAACCATGTACATCCGAAGGGCTGGATCAGCTCCGCCTATTACGTCGCCGTGCCCGATGCGGTGGAGGACGAGACGGCGAAGGAAGGCTGGATCAGGTTCGGCGAGCCCAACCTGCCCTTCGGCGTCGCCGACGCCGTGCGCCGCGCCATCCGCCCGCGCGTGGGTACGCTCGTGCTGTTCCCGTCGTACATGTGGCACGGCACCGTGCCGTTCCGCTCGCACGAAGCCCGCACCACCATCGCCTTCGACGCCGTGCCGGTTTAGACGAAAAAAGGAAGATCAGCGCAGAGTACTTTCCTCCCCCGTGCGAAGCATGGGGGAGGGGGACCACGAGCGTAGCGAAGTGGTGGAAGGGGGAAAGTTGCAAATTCCGTGCCCGTGGCTTTCCCCTTCCACCGCTCCGGCCGTCGCTGACGCTCCGGCCTTGCGGTCCCCCTCCCCCATCTCGCTTCGCTCGACGGGGGAGGAAAGCGGTACTCCGCGTTAGGCCTTCTTTTCTTTCTTTCTTCCGTTCCTATGACTTGTACCAATCCTGCTCGGTCTTGAGGAGCACGCTCACGAGATCGCGCTCAGCCTGGGTGAGGAACGGATTCCAGATGTCGATCATCATGATCACCCGCAGCTGGTCGCTGTCGTTCCATGCCTCGTGCTCGATCGTGTCGTCGAACACCCAGGCGTGGCCGTTCTTCCAGTCGCGCGTCTCGTTGCCGACGCGGAAGCGGCAGTTTTCGGGCGCGATCAGTGGCAGATGCACGACCAGCCGCGCATTGGTCACGCTCGAATGCGGCGGGATGTGGGTTTTGGGCGACAGGATGGAGAACAGCACCGTCGGCGCATAGCCGGGGCAGTCCATCATCGGGATGGTGTCGAGCAGCGCCGCCGTTTTCGGGCAGCGCGTACAATGGGCGTCGAGCCGCGTTCCGTGTTCCCACAGGAACAACGCGCTCCAGCGCGGGCTGTGGTTCAGCTCGGCCCATTCCCCGACCGGTGCGCCCGCCGGATGGGCGACATAGGGGCGCATTGCCGCGGTGTCTTCGCGGAGCACGACGAGGAGTTCGTCGCGGATCGTGTCGGCGGCCGCTTCGAGCCCGCCAAGCCACGGGAACAGCGCGCGCGGATAGAACTGGATGGCCGGCAGGCGCGGAAAGTGCAGCATGCTGGGCGCCTGGGTGTAGATCCGTTTGCGCCCGAGCTGTACAGCTTCGCATTCCTCGTAGCGCTCGAGGTCGGCGCCGGCATGGGCCGCGCGGACCGGGGCCGTACGCTTTTCGAGTTCCGCCGCGAGCGCCGCCGCGTTGTCGTCGACGCATAGCCGCGCGTGTACAAGTTTCTCCCCGAGCTCGGGCGGTGCCTGGTCGGGCGGCGGCGCGATCCTGAGCACGTCCCGGAAGATGCGCGCGGCCTGGTGCCTGTTGCCGGTCCGTTCGACCAGCAGCCCTTTCGCGAGCAGCGCCGGATAGAAGTACGGATCGATCGACAGGGCCGCGGTCAGCGCCGCCATTTCGCCCGCACCGTCTCCCGTGGCGCGATGGACGAAAGCGAGATTGAGCGGGATCGCGGGCTCGGTCGGGAGCGCGGCCTGCGCGCGTTCGAGCAGCGAAAGCGCCTTCGCATGGTCCCGGCGCAGCAGCGCGTGCTGGCCCAGGTGAAACAGCGCCTGCGGATGGGCCGGCGCCGCCGCCAGCACCTGTTCCCACATGCGCGCCGCCTCGTCGGCGCGGCCGGCGCGCATCAGCGCCGATGCCTGTTCGGCCAAGCCTCGTGTACGGGATTCCTCCGCCATTATACCCCTCACCCGGCGCGCTGGCGCGCGCCACCCTCTCCCTCGAGGGAGAGGGAATGAATGGTGCCCCTTTCAAGCTCTCGAAGCTTAGCGCCTTCTCCCCTTGCGGGAGAAGGTGCCGAGGCCCGGATATCGTCCGGGCCGAGGCGGATGAGGGGTCATCGCGAGAGCTACTGCACCGGCAGGTTCACGGCGCGGAGTTCGACCGGCGCATGCGGGGTGCCCGCGTCGATGGCGCGGATCGTCTCCTGCACGCCCGGACGGTTCAGGAGCACCGCGAGCCCTTCCATGCCGCGCATCCCCACGGCCGAGCCGCTCAGGAGGCCGACCAGCGTCTCGAAGAAGCCCGCCTTCTCCGGATAGCGGCGGAACACGACGCGGGTGTCCGGCGTCACCCCGATCAGCGTCTTCACGTCGCCGACCGCCGTCCAGAATGTACCGAGCTCGTCGACGAGGCCGCGCGGCAGCGCGTCCGCCCCCGTCCAAACCCGCCCCTTGGCGATGTTCTGTACGGTTGCGAACGGCAGCTTGCGCCCGTCCGCCACCTTGTGCATGAAATCGGCATAGATGACGTCGGCCTGGTGGTTGAGGTTGGCGAGCTGGTCGGCCGTGTACGGCGTGACGGCGGAATCCATCAGCGCGTTCCTGCCGATGCCGATATCGTCGGCGGTGACGCCGATCATCTGCGCCGATTTCCCGAAACTGACCTTCCCCGTCAACACGCCGATCGAGCCGGTGAGCGTCGCGGGCTCGGCCACAATCTTATCGGCGGGTGCTGCGATGTAATAGCCGCCGGAGCCTGCGACGGCCCCCATGCTGACGATGATCGGCTTGTGGGCCGCGTGCGCGCGATCGACGGCGTGCCAGATCGTCTCCGAGGCGACCGCCGAGCCGCCGGGACTATCGATACGGAACAGGATGGCCTTCACGTCATTGTCGCTCGCCGCTTTGTCGAAAGCGCGCGACA
>DATGGN010000222.1:0-9110 GCA_035308485.1 Rhizomicrobium sp. | reverse complement strand
TGCCCGATGGCCGCGCCGCTCGTCATCGTGATCTTGCCGAGGGTGAAAAGGCCGACGCCGAAGCCGCCGGGGGGCGCCCAGTGGATCACGGACGCGGTCGATGTCGCGAGCACCGTCTGGCCGGCGAAGGTGAACGCCGCTTCGCCGCCCGCGATCGCGCAACCCGCATCGCAGAAGGTGTGCAGGCAGTTGGTCTGGTACAGATTGCGCGGCGCCTGCTGGTTCATCAGGATATTATGGCCCTTTGAGGTGATGGTGACGCCTTCGGCATCGATCACCGCGCCGGCGAGCCGTCCGGCGAACAGCACCACATAGCCGTATTGCGTATCGCCCGGCGCGGGCATGAAGACGCGGTCCATTTCGATCGTCGCGCCGTCGAACAGGCCGTTGTGGATCTGCGTCTTGAGGTTGCCGAGCAGGGCGTCGGAACAGCCGAGACGGAGCTCCAGTTCCGGCACTTCGACCGTGTTCTTCACGCCGAAACGGTTGCGGGTGATGAGCGGCGCGCCGTCCCCCGCGGAGAGCCATGTGTTGCCTGCAACGGCGAGGCTCCGGTCGAACGATGTCCAGCGCCAGACCGCGCCGCTCATCAGCGTCACGGTGAACAATTCGGCCACCCAGCACGGCGCGCGGCTTGCCAGAAACGCCGCGCCCAATCCGTTTCCATTCACGAACGTCCGCATTTGTTTCACCGTTAATTGGCACGCGGGCACGCGGAGACGCGGAGGAAAAATTCACCACGAAGAACACGAAGGTGCACAAAGATCTGATTGCGCGCCGTACGGCGCGCAAAGCGCGTTTGTGATCTTTGTGGTGATTTACGCCGCGTCTCCGCATGCAATCCTTCTAGAAGCGCAGCGAGACGAGGGTGACTTTTTGCAGGGTCCACAGCTGGTGCATGAACTTTTCGAGGTCGAGCGAATCCGCCTGAAAGCGCACCCAGAAAAAGTACGACATGTCGCAGACGAAGGTACGGCCGGCAGGTGGCGCGGCGTTGAACACCAGCTTCTGGTTCTTCGGCGTCGTGGTGTCGAGGGTATAGCCGTACACCGGGTCGTTCGGATCGATCGGCGTCGGCAGCGTCTCGAAGTAGAGATTGAACGGTTGCGAAAGGTCGAGACAGCCGATCGATTCGAGACCCAGCGGCTGCAGACCGCCGCCGGCGTAACTGCCCCGGTACCGCTTCAGCGTGTAGGTGGTCGTCGTTCCGTCCGACGATCCTACGAGCGTGCGCGTGACGCGGTTGTCGTCGTCATCGTGAAACAGGAAAGGGCTGAGGTTCCCGGTAGAGGCGAGGAACAGCCCCTCGATCTGCTTCAGTTCGTCATAATTGCGGCCGTAACGGAATCCGTCGCGCAGCAGCTCGTACGTGAGGTCCCATTCCCACAGCGGGTCCGACCAATAGGACATGCGCACTTCGCCGCCCGACTGGTGGGTCTGCACTGAGATGCCGTGCTTCGGCCGCCGGACCTTCGAATATGCCAGCCCCGGAAGCGAGCGTGGATAGATGAACATCCCTAGCCCTCCGGATCGGCGGCGCTGTCAAATGATGACCTGTCGGCCAAGAGCAATTGGCAGAAATACAAGGCACTGTACGCGCTCAACGGCACCAGCGACGGGCATATTCCGACGAGCTGAATATCGAAATCAGTACGGTGAAACCCTCTCCCCTTGCGGGAGAGGGTCGCGCCGAAGGCGCGGGGTGAGGGGTACGTAGAGCCGGCAATGCGCCGTACCGGCGATACCGCGAATTACGGCGTGCGGATGAATCCGTGGATGCCGTTGCCGTCATAGCAATCGCCGACAACGGCGCCGGGTTTGTTGATGCCAACCGGGAAGTTCAGCGACTCGCCGGAGACATCGATGACGGTGACGTTGCCGGATTTTGCGCGCAGAAATGCGTGCTCGCCTCCGGTGTCGGGATAGAAGGCTCCGGTGACGGCTCCCGCGGTGTTGACGGCGGTCCCTTCCGTTGCATACGCGCCGTGCGCATCGAAGGTCACGATCGTGCCGTCCGCTTTGCGTATGAAGCCGCTCTGGTCGTTGCCATGGTTGTAAAAGCCGGTGGTCGCGCCGGCGCCGCCGACGCCCGCCGAATAGGTCGCGCCCTGCCCATCGACGTCGTAGGTCGTGACGGTCCCGTCAACGCTGCGGACGAAACCGTAGGCAGCGCCGCTTGTCGCTGTGTACCATCCGCCGATCTCGCCCTTGCCGTTCATGGGGCCGACCGCGAGCTGCGCCGCGCCCGACACGTCGAAGCTCGCGATCGTGCCGTCCGGTGCGCGCACGAATCCGTGTTCGATGCCGTTACCGTCCCTGTACTGCCCCGCAATGGCGCCTGCGTCATCGATCCCGGTCGGCTCGGTGTAGAGCGCTCCGCTCACGTCAAAAAGCGTGAACCTTCCGTGCGGGCTTCGCACGAAGCCGTGCATGACCTTGTCGGCACCATGATAAGTGCCGGCGATAAAGCCCCGCCCATTGATGCCCACCGGAAACGTGGCGTTCTCGACATCGCCAGCGCCTTTCACGCCGAAGACCTTGAACGTTCCATCTGCGGCGCGCACGAAACCGTGTGTGTGCGTCCTGGGCTTGAAGAACGTCCCCGTGATCGTACCGCTGTCATTGATGGCGTCCGGCTCGGTCGCGGTGGCGCCCGGCACGTCGAAGACGATCGTCGACGCGGCCTGCGCGGCCGTGCCTCCTGCAAGGATCAGAATGGCGACAGCCGCGAGCATTCCGCTTCGCGAGGCTGATGCGAGGGCAATTCCGTTTCTCATGGACATGAACATGGATCACGGTTCTCCAACACCACGTCACGGCAACAATAACACCTTTGCCGGCCACAAGAAAACCGCCAAAGCGCAAAGACGCCAAGGCAATGGATATTGACACAGAGGCCGTGGAGAAAGTGGACCAAGCAAAATGAACCTGTCATCCCCGCGAACGCGGGGACCCAGCGCCCGCCGGTGGCGAACGGTGCGCTCAAGCAACTGAGCATTACTTCAATCAGTTGCAGGAGCTGGGTTCCCGCTTGCGCGGGAATGACAATTTTTTTGCGCGGAGCGTCGGTTCTCCTCGCCTGACTCAAACCCGCAAGGCGCCGTTGCGGAACTGGCGCGAGAGCCAGGCGAGCATTTCGGAGGATTCCGTCACCAGCATCTGCTTCAGCGACGCCGGTTCGCGGGCGTTGATCGTCGGCGCGTAATTCATGTGTACGCCTGCGGCCGGCCGGTCTACGTCTCCGGCCCGCCCCGCATCCAATCCGGACGGCCCCGCCATTGCGCGCAATCCGCTCGCGAAGTTCTCCGGTACGACCATTTCGCCTTTGTGCAGTTGCGCGAGCGCGTCGCTCTTCAGTTCCCACGCGCCGGTCGCGAGCGAAAGGAAGCTCGAGAACGAGAGTGCTTCGCTCGCCGCAGCGGCGCCGGCCGCAGGCGCGAGTTCCGGACCGACGACGGGAATGGCCGCGGTGGCCGCAAACGCATTGGCGCCCGCCACGCCCGCCGCATCGGAAATCTGCGCCAGCGCGGTCGCGCCCTGCGTCGCCTTCGTTTCGAACATGCCGGCGAGCTGCTGTTCGATCCAGTTCTCGGCGATGTTCTCGCCCATCTGCAGAAAGGCTTTGGCAACGCCTTCCGCCACCTGCAGCATGAACTGGCCGAAGGTCTTCCCGCCGAAGACGAGGCCATCGAGCGCGCTGTTGAACGACGATTTGATGCTGTTGCCGAGCTCCGTCCATTTCTGCGCTTCTTCGGTTTCGAGGCGATCGCTGTTTGTCTGCGACTGCCTGGCGAATTCCTGCTCGATCTTTTCGCGTTCGCGGATGGCCTGTTCGTACGCCTTGGTGCCCGCCGCGAGGGTGGCGATCAGCGCGTCGAGTCGCTTGAGTTCCTCGCCGTAGATCTCTTCCGTGAGTTCCTGTTCGAGCCGGTAGCGTTCGTCCGCGCCGATCTGGTGCGTGCGGAATTCCGTATCGATCGTCCGCAAGCCGGAAGCGAGACGGGCATTGTCGGCGGAGATCGCATCCGCCAGCGCCTGCCGGTCTTCGGTCTGTTTCTCCTGCGCGTAGCGCTCGTCGATTTTCTGGAGCGCGAGCACGTGGTTCTCATAAACGATGCGCCGCTGCTCCTCGTCGCGTGCTTCCGCCGCGGCATCGCCCCTGTCGGCCGCTTCCTTCCGGTCGATGTACGAAAGTTCGGCGGCGTATCTGTCGTCCGCTTCGGCGATCGCCTGCGCCCGCCACTGTTCGAGCGATTCCGCGCCGAGACGATAGAGCGCATCGTTCCGGTCGGTCGCGATGGCGACCTCCTTGAGCGACTCCTGCTCGAAGGCGCGCGCCATCTGGTCGGCCGCCTTGCCGAGGAGGTCGGCCGCCTCGCTGGTTCCCGCCTCGAGGTCGGACAGATCGGCACGGAAGCGGATTTCGACCGCGTCGTCGCTCATGCGCGCGCAGCCTCGGTCCGGATGAGACCGGCGGCCCGCGCGATCGGTACAACCGCGGCGACGAGCTCGAAGGTGTCGATGGCCATGTCGTCGAATTCTTCCCGCGTAAGCGAGGGATTGGCGCGGGTCAGCGCGGCAAAGACGAGGTTCGCAAGCGCATCGTAGCTTCCCGTGTCGAGATAGCGGGCGAGGGTGGCGAAGCTGCCCTTTTCCCCGGCTTTGTCCACCTCATCCCGCGCTTTGAGGATCCTGGGCACCAGTTCGAGCAGGGCCGGCACCACGATGCGGTTCTGCCGCGGCGCCAGTTTCGGGAGAGGCCATTCCCGGCCCGCGAGCGTGATGGTGGGCGTGCATAGGTGTTCGCTGCCGTTCATGAATCTGTACCCTGGTGATCTTTTGGCGCTTTGCCGGGTTGCGATTGTTTCCGCTTCCGTGGCGCGAAGCGGCATGGGGGAGAGGGAGCGCGAGGCGGTGGAGGGGGAAAGCCGCGTGGCCGGCCCCTTCCGTCTCGCGCCTTTTCGAGGTGCTACCGCTTCGCTGCTTGGGCACGCGCGCTCGCCACCTCCCCATGCTTCGCATGGGGGAGAAAAATCAAAATGCGATTGCGCTGTTACGGCGTGCGGATGAAGCTCTTGAAGCCCGCGCCATACCAGCCGGCGACCGCGCCACGGTCGTTGATGCTGTACGGCTGGGTATCGGCCGATTTCGGAGCGTCGAAGCTCCTGATCGTTCCATCGATCGAGCGGACGAAGCCGTGGGTGTTCGTGCCGTCGTACCAGAAGCCCGTCACTGCGGCGGCCTTGTTGATGCCAAACACCTCAGTTTCGGTCGATCCTTCCGGATCGAAAGTCGTGACCGTCCCGTCGGAACTGCGCAGAAAGCCGTGCGTCATGCTGCCGTCGGAATAATATCCCGCAATCGTGCCGTTGGCGTTGATGGCGTAAGGCCAGGTTTCGGTCGCCCCCGTCACGTCGAAGGTTGTGACGGTCCCGTCGGCGGTGCGCGTGAAACCGTGGTCGACGCCATTCGCGTCGGCATAGTACCCGGTGACTTCGCCGCCGGCATTCAATCCGTACACTTCTGTGCCGGTCGATCTTGCCGGATCGAACGTCGCGATGGTGCCATCGGCAGCGCGTACGAAGCCGTGCGGGACATTCCTGCGGTCGTGGTAAAAACCGGCAACGCCGCCGCTGTCGTTTACGCAATAGGGTTCGGTGACGGCCGACCCTTTCGGATCGAAGGTCGTGATGCGGCCGCGCGCGTCGCGCACGAAACCGTGGACGCCGTCGTCATCATAATACCCTGCAACCACGCCATCGCGGTTGATGGCCCAGGCCCAGGTCCCGGTCGAACCTTCCGGATCGAACGTCACCTTCTTGCCGCCGGCATCGCGAACGAAGCCGTGACTCGGGCCGCACCCGTCGACGAAATAGCCGGTGACCGAACCGCCGGCGTTGATGGCCGTGGCGAAAGTGTTGGTCGCGTCGGCGACGCGGAAGGTGGTGAATTGTCCTCCTGCCGCGGCGGAAGGCGCGGCGAACATGGAGAGCACCGCCAGCGCCGATATCCCTCTTCGCAACAATTTTGGTACCATTGGCCTTACCTCACGTGACATGCATTCCCGGGACGTTTCGGCGCGATCGCATACGCCCGAGCTCACGGCGTACGGATGAAGCCGTGCTCGTTGCCGCTCGAGTCTGCGAAGGAGCCCGTGACGACGCCCTTGTTGTTGACGCCGGTTGGCTCGGTATCGACCGAACCGGTCGGATCGAAAGTCGCAAACTTTCCCGTGGGCGAGCGCACAAAGCCATGGACCTGCGAACTGCCTTCATAGAAGCCGGCGATCGCGCCTTTGTCGTCGATGCCGTAGGCTTCCGTTGCAAACGATCCTTTCGGATCGAAGGTCGTGATCGTTCCGTCGCTTGCGCGCACAAAGCCGCTGACCGTCTGTCCGTTCACGTAAAACCCGGCGATCGTGTCGGTGCCGTTGATGGCAAAGGGATAGGTCTGCGTCGTCCCCTTGACGTCGAAGCTTGTGATCGTGCCGTCGCTTGTACGGAGAAACCCGTGAACCGCGCCGCTCGAATCCTGGTAAAAGCCGTCGATGTCACCGTTCGTGTTGACGGCGTAGGGCATGGTTTGCGTCGACCCCGCAGGGTCGAACGCGGTGATGGTGCCGTCGGCACTGCGTACAAAGCCGTGGTAGACGTAATTCGAATCCTGCCAGGAACCCGTGACCGAACCGGCATCATTGATGCCGGCCGGCGCGGTCTCGGTCGCTCCCGGCGCATTGAACCAGGTGATTTTGCCTTTCGCGCTGCGGACGAAGCCGCGAAGGTGGGTGCGCGCGTTGTAGTACCACCCCGTGATCACGCCCTTGCCGTTGATGCCGGTGGGATTGGTGCTGTGCGAGCCTTTGGGATTGAAGGTCGTGAACGTTCCGTCGGGGGCGCGCACGAAGCCCTGCTGCGGGCCGACGGAACCCAGGTACCAGCCGGCGACCGAACCGTCATTGCCGATGGCTGTCGCCATGGTGCCGAGAGCATTCGGGGCGTCGAATGTCGTGATCGTGCCATTGGCGGCAGCCTGTTGCACGGTGGCGAGAAAGAGCGTCAGCGCGAACGCCGATGCGCGACCGAGTGCACGCCTGCCGGCTGAGCGGTGGATGCCGATCTTCCCAAATACAGACATTTTGGAATGTTCCCCCTTGCCGGGCGCCTTCGCGCCGCCCCGCGTCACGCGACCGGGCAGCCGAAAGGTATCACAAATCGTTCGAACCGCGAAGCGTGGAAGAGCCCGTGGATTTACGGCGTGCGGATGAAGCCGTGGTATCTATCGTTCGATCTGTAAGACCCCGCGATCACGCGGTTGTTGTTGATGCCTGAGGGCAAGGTTCGCCTCGCTAGCGGCGCATCAAAAACCTTCACCTTTCCGGCGGCGCTCCGAACGAAACCACCCCACCCGTTTTTGCTGTACTGATAGTTGCCGGTAATGGTCCCTTTGTCGTCGATCGCCATCGCACCGGTTCCGAACGAGCCCGAAACGTCAAAGGTCGTTATCGTTCCGTCCGGAGCGTGGACAAAGCCGTGCTGCCGATTCTGGCTGTCGTAATAATATCCGGCAATCGCGCCCTTGTCGTTGATGGCGAGGGCGGTCGTGTCGATCGACCCGGAAGGATCAAACGTCGTGATCGTCCCGTCCGCAGCGCGGATGAAGCCGTGGCTGACGTGGTTCGCGTCCGCGTACCATCCCGTAATCGCGCCCTGGCTGTTGATCGACGTGGGGTCCGTGCCGATCGAGCCGGACGGATCGAATGTGGCGATCGTTCCGTCGGCGGTTCGCAGGAATCCGTGCTGCACGCGACTCTGATCCAGATACGATCCCGAAATCGTATCCTGGCCGTTGATCGCATCAGCCGACGTCTCAATCGACCCGGAGACGCCGAATGTCGTGATTTTCCCATTGGCGGCGCGAACGAAACTTTGTCCCGTGTTGTGCTTGGCGCTGTACCACCCTGCAACGGTACCGTGGCGATTGATGACTCCCGCAAGTGTCGAGATGGACCCTTTGGGACCAAAAGTCGTGATCGTCCCATCCGGCGCGCGGATAAAACCGTGATACTTTTGCGCAAGATAATATCCGGCAATCATTCCGGCGTCGTTGATGGCGACCGGAAAAGTGGACGTCGCGCCCGTAACATCGAAGGTGGTGATTGTGGCGCTGGCGGCAGCCGATGCACCGGCGAAAACGCCTAACCCTAAAATTGCTGCCGCGAATTGCAACGCGCGCCGGTCAAAGCAGCTCTTGCCAAATGAGGACATCTGAACTCCCAACAAGCACTCGGTGAGGCTTCGCATAGCACAAATGCGCTCGTCTGGATACTTCAATTGAGCTTCAGGGTGCCGGTCGGGAAGAAGCGGAGAAGCTCGGCAAGTGCATCCTCGTCGCGCGGGCGCGGACGGTAGCCGAGCCAGGCGGCGAGAAGCACGGCCGGCGGTGGATGCAGCCGCCACTGTTCGCGCAAGGCTTCGAGCCGCGGGACGGTGAGCGCGTCTTCCCAATAATCGGGCGTCGTGCCGGGAAGGAAATTCACCACTTCGGCGATGATCGCGTCCCAGTCCGGTGGATCGGATTGGGTCCCCCGATCGGGTCGGGGAACGGGATTTCGCCTCCAGCGAAATCCCGTTCGTTCCGCAATCACCGGCAGCGCGTCGAACAGCTCATGGCTCGCGATCGGCCAGTCCTCGAACTCCGCACGTACAATGCCCGGACGCGCGCGCGTGAGCGCGGCAAAGACGATGTCGAGCAGGCGTTCGAACCGTTCCTTTGGGTTCGCCGCGAGTCGGAGCAACGCCGGCACCACGATACGGTTCTGCCGCGGCGCAAGGAGCGGAACGCGCCACGTTCGTCCGGCGATCGTAATGGTCGGGTCGTACATTGCCCCTCATCCCGCTCGGCCCGGATTTGATCCGGGCCTCGCGACCTTCTCCCGCAAGGGGAGAAGGTTTTGTCTTTATTGTCTCGCAGGCTTCGCGGAATTCGCCCTCTCCCCTTGAGGGAGAGGGCAGCTGAGCCGCGTGCAACGCGGCAAAGCGGGTGAGGGGTTACTCGCTGAAGGCGAAGGTGCCCCAGGCGTTGGAGGCGTCGGCGAAGGCGGTGAACTCGAA
>DATGGN010000221.1:0-19663 GCA_035308485.1 Rhizomicrobium sp. | reverse complement strand
TGTCGTCGCAAAGACGACGTTCAGCTTCTCCCATTCCGCCTCGTTTTCCGGCAGCGGCAATACGGTGGTGATGCGCTCGCCTTCGGAGAGCGGCAGGAGATTCACCATCGCCTTGCCGCGTCCCTGGATGCGGGCTTCCGGCAGCCGCCACACTTTCAATCTGTACGCCATGCCCGTCGAGGAGAAGAACAGCAGCGGGGCATGGGTCGAGGCGACGAAGATGTGGGTGACGAAGTCCTCCTCGCGGGTGGCCATGCCGGTGCGGCCCTTGCCGCCGCGGCCCTGTACGCGATACTCGGCGAGCGGCGTGCGCTTGATGTAGCCGGCATGAGTAACGGTGACCGCCACGTCCTCGCGCTCGATCAGTGCTTCGTCCTCGATCTCCACTTCGGCGTCGACGAGTTCGGTCAGGCGCGGCGTCGCGAAGTCCTTTTTCACCGAGGCAAGCTCATCGCGGATGATGCCGAGCATGCGCGGCCGGCTGCGCAGGATATCGAGCAGGTCGCGGATGGATTCGCTGAGCTTTGTGACTTCGTCGGCGATTTCGTCCCGGCCGAGCGCCGTCAGCCGCTGCAGGCGGATATCGAGGATCGCTTTGGCCTGTTCTTCGCTCAGTCGCATCGTGTCGCCGGACTCGATGACGTGGCGGGGATCCGCAATCAATGCGACGAGCGGCGCCACGTCCTTGGCGGGCCAGGCGCGCGCCATCAGCTGTTCCCTGGCCGTTTGTGCATCGGCCGCACCGCGGATCAGGGCGATCACGGCGTCGATATTGGCGACGGCGATCGCGAGCCCGACCAGCACGTGCGCGCGTTCGCGCGCTTTGGCGAGGTCGTGCCGCGTGCGGCGCGTGATCACCTCTTCGCGGAAGCGCAGGAACACCGCGATGAGATCCTTCAGATTCATCAGCTGCGGCCTGCCGCCGTCGAGTGCCAGCATGTTCACATTGAAGCTCGTCTGCAGCTGCGAATGCCTGTACAGCTGATTGAGCACCACTTCGGACGAGGCGTCGCGCTTCAGTTCGATGACCACCCGCATGCCGTGGCGGTCGCTCTCGTCCCTCAGATCGGCGATGCCTTCGATGCGCTTTTCGTTCACGAGCTCCGAAATGCGCTCGATCATCGTCGCCTTGTTCACCTGATAGGGAATTTCGGTGACGATGAGGGCTTCGCGGTCGCGCCGCAGCTCTTCGATATGCACCTTCGCCCGCATCAGGACGGGACCGCGGCCGCGCGCAAGCGCGCCCCGCGCCGCCTGCTTGCCGATGATGAGCGCGCCGGTCGGAAAATCGGGGCCGGGTACGATTTCCGTCAGTGCGTCGAGGCTGATGGACGGATCGTCGAGATACGCAAGACAGGCGTCGATGACTTCGCCGAGATTGTGCGGCGGCACATTCGTGGCCATGCCGACGGCAATGCCGCTGCCGCCATTGACGAGGAGATTGGGAAAGCGCGCCGGCAATACGGTCGGCTCTTTCTCCGCGCCGTCGTAATTGTCCTGGAAATCGACGGTTTCCTTCTCGAGGTCGTCGGTCAGCGCGTGCGCGATGCGGGCCCGGCGCACTTCCGTGTAGCGCATGGCCGCGGCCGGATCGCCGTCGACCGAACCGAAATTCCCCTGTCCGTCGACCAGGGGCGCGCGCATGGAGAAATCCTGCGCCAGGCGGACCAGCGCGTCGTACACCGCCTGCTCGCCATGCGGATGGTATTTGCCGATCACGTCGCCCACGATGCGTGCGGCCTTGCGGTACGGTTTGTTCCAGTCGTTGCCGTTCTCGTGCATCGAATAGAGGATGCGGCGATGCACGGGTTTGAGCCCGTCGCGCGCGTCGGGAAGGGCGCGCGAAACGATTACGCTCATCGCGTAATCGAGATAGGAGCGCTTCAGCTCCTCTTCGATGGCAATATTGCTGATGCCCTGAGGCGGCGGCGTTCCGGCCGCCGTTGAATCACTCAAATCCTGCTCCTTGAGGGGCCTTTTTCAGGTTTCCAGGGAGGCCCGAAGGGGAGTCTTTTTCTAGCATTTCGCCCACCCGAAACGCCAGCAAAAATGGCCGGAAACGGGTTCCCCGCACAGACGCGGAGACGTGGACGGAAGAAAGGAAACCGCCAAGGCGCAAATGCGCGCCAAGGCACAAGAAAACCACGGAGACACAGAGAAGAGCAAGATTATCGCGCGACTACGGCGCGCATTTCCTTGCGCTCAAGCAGCGAAGCGATAGCGCACCAAAAAGGTTTCTCCGTGACCTCTGTGTCTCCATGGTAAACCTTAAATGTCTTGGCATGCTTGGCGCCTTGGTGGCTAAACCCCTCCGCGGCTTCGCATGCCAATTTCTAAAACGGGATCTCGTCGTCCATTTCGTTGCGTTCGAAACTCTGCGGCGTTTCGTGGCTCATGCCGCCGTTGCGCGCCGGGGCGCTTTCGCGGTCCCCGCGCGAATCGAGCATGACGAGCTCGCCGCGGAAGCGCTGCAAAACCACCTCGGTCGAATATTTTTCCATGCCATCCTTGTCGGTGTATTTGCGGGTCTGCAGCTGCCCCTCGAGATATACTTTCGAACCCTTGCGCAGATAGTTTTCCGCAACTTTGGCGAGGTTCTCGTTGAAGATCACCACGCGGTGCCACTCGGTCTTCTCGCGCCGCTCGCCGGTCTGCTTGTCGCGCCAGCTTTCGCTTGTCGCGACCGACAGGTTGACGATCGCATCGTTGTTCTGCGTGCGCCGGATATCAGGATCCTTGCCCAGATTTCCCACCAAAATCACCTTGTTCACGCTGCCGGCCATCTCTCTTCTCCACCGTCTGGTTTCTTCACGTTAACCGTCCTGCCGGGCTCCGCGCCATGCGCGGGCTCCCGCCGGTTGTGGACAGAACGAGGCAATGCTATCACTGTTCCTGATATGTTCCAAGTGCTCAGGCAGTTGAAAACCAGGGCCATTTGAATCCCTGAGCAGTGTTCGAGAATCTTCCGGATTTTGCGTCCAGGCAGCGGAGATGGCGGACAGTGTTCGCCGCTATTTGACGATGAAATCCTCCGCGAGATTGAGCTGCGACGGCAGCACGTGATCGAGCTTCACGATGGTGTAATCGCAGCAGAAGCCCTTCACCCTTCGCGGATAGAAGTGAAGTTCCGACCCGCCATCCACCGTGGGGGCAATGCTCAGCAATCCGTCCGAGAACGGCTGTGTACCCCGATAATGGGCGGCTGCAAGCAACTGCGAGACATCGATCCAGTCGAGGCCGGGATCGAAGTCGGTGATCTGTCCCGGATTGATCGGGATGTCGTTGAAGACGAAGCGGTCGCGGCCGCCGTTGCCTTCCATTACGACGGAATTGTCGCCGGCAATGAAAGTGTCGGAGCGCGGCGTACCCTGAAGCACCTGATTAGGCTCGTTGTCGGCGACCAGCAGCAGTCCGCTCACCGGGTCGGGTCCGCTTCCTAGATCCTTTTTTGCCTGCCCACCGCCCGGAAATTCCTTGTACGCCTTGATGTACTCGATCGCGAGCGAGGCCGGTAACTTGCTCATGTCGATGTCCTTGGCCCAGGGTCCGCCGCCGGCAAGATTGGCCTGGATGTACATTGGCTGGTGCATGTCCACCGGAGTCGGGATCCGCGCGACCGCCTGGCGGTCGAAATACCAGGTGATTGTTTTTTCTTCCCAATCCACGCCATAGTCGTGAAATGCGAGGCTCGCATCCGGGATCGTCACCGGCGTGGTCTCCGAGAGATTTCCTCCTCCGGCTCCGTGCCGCGCGTTGATCCTGGTGTGACAGTTCACATGCAGGGTCGTGGGATCGCGGCCGAGAATTTCCATGATGTCAAGCTCGGGCGGCCAGGTGCTGTTTTCCCGTCTCAACCAGAACGCGGACCACATTCCGTCAACGGCCGGCACCTTCGCGCGCATTTCGAAATAGCCGTAGGTCTGGCTGAAGTCGTGAAAGGTGTTGATTTCGCCCGAGGTGAACTTGTAGCCGCCGATGAGCGGCCGGATGTTTGCGGGCGCAATGTCGAGCGTGAGCAGCAGTGTCTTGTTTTCAATCGTCCACGGCTTGATCGACTGCGTCGCCGCATAATTGGAATTGATGTACCATTCCTCTTCGCCGCTATCGCTGTTCGTGCCGCCGTTGCCGTGAATCGGGTCGAACCAGTAGTCGGTTGCGAGCTGTCCGGTCGTTCCGTTCCACAGGCTGAGCGAAACAAATACGGCCTTGAACGTCATCTTCGCCGTGGCGGCGAGATTCATGGGATCGATGGGCACGGTGCGCCTCTGCCATCCGCGAACATGATGTCTCGCGCCCGCACGGGCGGGCGCGCATCATTCGCGAACTAGCAAGAAACGGGCCAGGGCCAGTTGGCACAGGCAGTGATCAATCGGGTGCGGGACAGGAGATCCTGCCCCGCCGGACCAGGAACAAAGTGCCCTTCACCCACCCGGACGACTGTAGCCAGTCCGCTCCTCCTGCCGCGTAATGTCCTGCGCTTCTTTTTCGCGCTGGTTCCATTCGCGCACCGTATGGCATTCCCGACCGCCACCCAGGCGACTACCGGTTGCCGGCGGCTGCTGCTTACAGACGATTTCGTCGAGGTTGACGTTTGAATTTGCGCTATCCTGGGAGACAGTAGCCGGCGCGGTCGCCGCAGCGGCCGTGGCCGCCTGGGACGGCGCGGTCGTGGCCGTTGCTGCCGATTGTGCGGAGGGGGACGGGGCGGCCGAGCTGTCGGTCTGGGCAATGGCCGCTTGGCCAAGGATTGCACCAGAGCAGACCAAAGCCACAAGTAACGCGCGCATGTGTCAGTTCTCCTTTGCTTTCCGCGAACGCCTGGACGCGGTTTATCGCTAACGAAAGAGCCAACGCCCGCGGCCTGCCTCTCCTGTCACCGGCAGGACAGACAATGGTCCCATCGGCGCCGCCCTTCGGTGTTTGCCCA
The DNA here is from genome assembly GCA_035308485.1 of Rhizomicrobium sp. Classification (GTDB taxonomy): domain Bacteria; phylum Pseudomonadota; class Alphaproteobacteria; order Micropepsales; family Micropepsaceae; genus Rhizomicrobium. The sequence goes on along the minus strand of DATGGN010000221.1, from coordinate 14,736 downwards.
AACAGTGGACGTTTGACGCCGGGGGAATCCGCAACAGATTTTTCCGTCGGGATGGCGAACAATAAGCCAGATCGCGATGACGCCGGTTACTGGTGAAATCCCATAATCTGCTGCCGGCGGGTGATGTCCTGCGATTCGCGCATCCGCCGGTTCCACTCGCGCTGGGTGTGACATTCGCGACCGCCACCCAGCCGCGAACCGATGCTGGGCGGCTCCGCCTTGCAAACGACCTGATCGAGATCGACCGAATCCGGCGGCCGGACGACCACATTCTCCGGCCCTGTCTGCGCGGTGGCCGCTACTCCCGGCTGAGGCGCCGCTGCCGGTGCCTGCGTCGCTTGCGGCGTCTGCACCACTGTCGAAGTGGTGGTCGCTGCCTGCTGGGTGGCGGCTGCCGAATTCTGCGCCGGATCAGCGGCGGCGATGGCCGGCAAGAGAAACGTTGCCGCCGAAAGCGCGAAAACCGTCATCGTGCGCATGTCCTGTTGTCCCCGTAGGCGTTGCCCGAAGGGTGCGGTTTCCCACACGCGAACGCAATACACGAGCGCGCGAACGATCATCCCGGAACGGCCGAAAGCACTGTCCGTTGCCTAGGGGGAGGACCAAGGAAATGAAAAGCCGCTGGCGTGTTGCAGCCTGCGCTGTGGCGATCGTTGCAACACTTGGCCTCGCGCCGGCCATCGCCGACAGGCCGCGCGATTTTCTGAGGAACGCCATCAAGGGCGACAATTCGGAAATCATGCTGGGCAAACTGGGCGAACACTGTGCTGCCACTCCGGCTGTCCGTAGCTTTTCCCAGACGCTGGTTGACGATCACACCCAGGCGAGATCCGCGGCGGTTCGGCTCGCTACGCGCCTGCGGATGAGGGTGCCGCGCGGCCCGCAGTGGGACGCGCTCGAGGAACGCAGGCGTCTCAGCGGCCTCACCGGTTGGTCGTTCGATGCCGAACTCGTCCGGTACATGGTTCAGGATCATCAGAAAGATATCGCGAAATTCCGGCAGGAGGCGAGCGCCGGGCATGGCCAGACCAGCGCGCTTGCGGAGCGGCAACTGCCGACCCTGCGCAAACACCTCGACATGGCGCTCAGGCTGGACGGGCGCTTCACGCGCTACACCCAGCGGCAGCCATAGGAGTTGTTCGGGACAGGAGAGCCTGTCACCAACCCCGGGACACGATATCATCTCCTCATTGCGGGACCAGTTCCACGATCGGAATGACGCGCGTGGTGCGGGTTTTGTACGTTTCGTAGTCGGGATAGAGGGCAACCGCGCGGCGCCAGATGTCGTCGTAGTCCGCGCTTTCGCGCTGCACTCCTTCAGGGCGAACGCGCAGGCGTTTTGCGCCGACCTGGATGTCCGCGCTGCCCGCCGCGGTCAGATTGAGATACCACGCCGGATTGGTGGGCGATCCGGCGAACGACGCGATGATCGCATAGCCGCGGTCGGTCGCGACGTAGATCAATGGGACCGTCTGTGCTTTTCCGGATTTGCGTCCTTTCACCATCAGGAGCAGCACCGGGCCCTTCCCGAAATGGCCGCCGAGGCGCCCACCGCTCACGCGGTAGATCACGTTGTGAAGCGCCACCATCGGTTTGATGAGTGCGCGGGGAGGAGTCTTGGCGGCCTGGGCCATCGGAACAACTCCAATATGGGCATTCGCATCCGGCGCTCTGTACGCGTTCTCCGCTGCGGGACGATCTCGGGTGGCCGCGGCCGCGCCGATCTGCGAAGGAAGGCCGGGAGCGGACCCGGCCTTTCCGCATGCCATTCCTCAGGGGCTGTGATAGTTTCCGGTGCTGCAGGCCGCGGTGCTGTTCAGGTAGACCTGTTGCACAAAATACGTCGTCGTCTTCGTGGTCAGTTCGCCCTGCGTGCCTTCGCAAAGATCCCCGATCTCGTAACCGTCCGACGTGTTCCACGCCTGGGGATAGGCCGGATTCGACCCCGGCGTCGGGATGTTGTCGGTCGTCGCTTCGGCGAACTCATGAGCGGATATGATGGTGTGCGAATTGAAGCTATAGCCGCAATCCGGCATCACGCCGTAATAGATATTCGTCGCGGACCGATGTTTGCTCGAGTCAAAATGGTACGCGCCGAAGGCCGAACACGATTGCAACCCGAACGCCGTGATCGTGACGTTGGCCGGGAAATAGATCATATACAGTGTGTTCGGGGTCTGGGCTGGCAGATTGCCTTTCCCGATCTGGTATTGCAGCTCCTTCCACACCGCCTTGTTCGACAGCGTCGTGCTCGTATTGTGCGGCGTGATCACGACCTGGCCGTAGAAAGTCCCCCGCCTGATTGTCTGGTCGGAACTCTTGTGGCCATTCACGGTTTTCACGCCTTTGGTGCTGTATTGGCCGATCTGATCCTGAAACGTGCTGTTGGGCAGCGCCTTCAGGAACCCCGGCATGCCCTGGACCGTCTGGCTGTTCACGTTTGAACCCCACATGACGGAGACGACATTCACATGCGGGAAGACCGACCCGCCGAAATATTCCATTTCGCCGGTTTCGCGGTGCGGAACGCGGCCGATCTTCTGCGCGTATTCCGGCGTGTACATGAAATGGATTGCGCCGTCCCTGTTGTGAAACGTCTGGGCGAAGGCTGGGCCTCCGGTTGCGACGGAAAGCACGAAAGCGGCTGCCGATCCCGTAGCCGCTGCGCGCAATGAAGACTTCATGGGAACCCCCTTGTTGCGGCGGCGGGCCCGTCGCCCGCCACGTATGCCGCAACAATGCGACCGGACGGCGGTGGCCGCAAGACCGTGCGCAGGGGAAAGAGGCGGGGGGAGCGGCCGACCGGTCCCCCCGGTCGTCTGTTTACGGGCTCGTATAGTTGCCCGTGCTGCAGGCGTGGGTGCTGTTGAGGTAATACTGGGTCACTTCCCAACTGTCGCTCTTGGTGCTCAGGGTGCCGCTGGTGCTGCACTTGTCTCCGACTTCATATCCCTGGGCGTCGTTCCAGGCCTGCGGCCAGTCGGGATTCGAGCCCGGGGTGGGAACGTTGTCGGTCGTCGCTTCCATGAATTCGTGAGAGGCAGCAAAGGTCAGGAAACCGAAACCCGAATTGCACTCCGGTTCGACGGAATAATAGATGTTTTTCTTCCGCGCCGATGCGGTGTCGACCGTCGCGAAATGGTAGGCGCCGAAGCTCTGGCAGGAAATCGCGCCGTCAAGATTGATCGTGATGTCGGCCGGAAAATAGATCATGTACACCGTGTTCGCGGTGCGTGCGGGCAGATGGCCCTCTTTGATCTGCTTCTTCAGCTCTGCCTGCACCTGCGCGTCGGTCAGCGACTTCGACTGGTTGTGCGGCGTGAGCACCACCTGGCCAAAATATGTGCCGCGCTTGATGACCTGACTCGTGCCTCTATGGCCGCTGATGGATTGTACGCCTTTGGTACTGTATTCACCGGCCTGATCGATGTAGGTGCTGTTTACCAGGGCGGCGGACAGCAGCGGAACCTCCTTTTGCGTGTTCGCAAGCACGTCCTTGTTCCACATGACGGATACGATGTTCACCTTCGAGAACACCGAACCCCCGTAGTAATTCATGTCGCCGGCCGGCGGCTGGGCCAGCTGCGAGTTGAACGAGGTCATCGGAAAAATGCGATAGTGTTTCGGCATCTTGGCGTTGGCCGGAGCCGCGGCGACCAGCGCGGACGTTGCAAGCGCGGCAGCCATCATTTGCAGTCTGGAGTTCATACGATATCCCCTTTTGGAAAGGCACGTTGCCCGGATTTGCGCCCATCTAGCAACGCGCGCGGCCGGTTGGCAACCGGAACTTCCCTTCTGCCGAACCAGGGCCGACGCGGCGTAAGACCGTGATGATTGCGGCCCCACAAAAAAACCGCGGCTCCAAAGGAGCCGCGGCCTTCTGCTTGTCTGGTGCTGCGCGCGGTTACTGTCCCGGGCAGACGTGGCTCATATCGTTCTGGAAGCTATACCAGCTGTTCGCCGAGGTGCTGAGCGGCGCGCCAAAATAGCCGAGGAACACCAGCGACTGGAGATTATAGGTGAACCCGTTCAGCGTGTATTTGTAGCCGCCGTAATTCGCTTCACCCTCCAGCGGATCGCCGACTTCGAGGATGCTGTTGTCGGTGCAGTTGACGTGATTGTCGACGAAGGGGTCGTCCATCCATTCACCGAGCTCATGCGACAGCGCCGAAACGTCCTGTGCGAAGGACCCGACCGAGTCCACGTACGTCGCATAGGAATAGGTCTGGCCACTTGGCTGACTGCCGTTCGCGGAATGATAGCCGCCGATGCAACACCCGCCCGAGGTCAGATAGATATTGTAGGTGATGAAGACCGGCAGCACGCCCGGATTGATCTGGCTGCTGAGATTCCTCATGAACGTCTGGAGCTGGGCGTCGAACGAGTTGATGTTCATCTCGCCGACCTTGCCGGATCCGAAGGGATTGTTGATCACCTGGCCCTGCGATCGCGAGACGGTGATCGTCTGCTCGGCCGCGATGGTCGGTGTACCGAGCAACACATGGTATCCGGTGTTCGTCTTGACGCCGGACCAGAAGTTTCCGCGCTGGAACGCATCTTCGTACTGGGTGTTGCCGAGATCCGTTCCGCCCTGGTTGAAATCGATGCCGGCGTTGAACAGCGGCGAGGCGAGCGTGTTCTGCGTGACGGTCTTGCCGTTCGACACCGTGTGCGAATTCGGATCGAAGGTCATGTTTCCGTTTCTGCTGCCGTACACCATTTTGATCGGCACCACGACGACCGGGATCGTGGTAGAGGTGTTCGTCGTATTCGGGTTGGTGCCGATCATCACATAGGTGATCGTCTTGTGGGTGAGGTCGGTAAAGCTGCCGGTCCACTGGGTGAGCGAACTCGCCGGGTGATGCGGAGCGAGACTGTAATGATTTGGCAGTGTAACGAACCTGGGCTTGAATTGCGGGTGCGCGGCGGCTGCGAAGGGCAACAGCGAGGCAAGCGCAAAAACAGACACCGAAGCGTAGAGCGATTTCATGGGTTTCCCTCTTTGATGGTGGAACGCGGATTCGCAAACATTAGCAGAGGGATTCGCGCTGTATAGTGCGGAACGGCACGAATGATTGACAGAAAATTACTTTTTGGCGAGTTTGGGCCGCTTCGCATTAACCCATGACAAATTCTGGCGGTTGACGCCGGCCTCAGGCGTGAGCGCATCTCCAGTCAATATAGGACAAGATACTACAGTAATGAACCGGGCGCCCCTTGCCGGATAGCTACTGGCCGGGGCAGACGCCCCCTTCGTCGTCCTGGAAGCTGTACCAATCGTTCACGCGGCTGGTCGGGGGCGCCCCGAAATAGTCCATGAACACCAGCGACTGGAGGTTGTACGTGAAACCGTTGAGGGTGTACCGGTAGGCACCGTAGTTGGGGCCGCCCTCGAGCGGATCGCCCACTTCCATCAGGCCATTGTCGCTGCAGTTCACGTTGTTGTCCACGAAGGGATCGTCGATCCATTCGCCGATTTCGTGGGACAGTGCCGATACATCCTGGGCGAACGAACCTGTGGACACCACATATGTCGCAAACGCGTAGGTCTGGCCATCGGGGCGGGCGCCATTGGCCGAATGATATCCGCCGATGCAGCACTTGCCGCTGTCCGTCAGGAATACATCATACGTCAGAAAGACCGGCAGCACGCCCGGATTGATGTGGGCACGCAGGTAATGCATGAACGATTGCAGCCTCGCGTCGAAATCATTGATGTCCATGATCCCTACATAGCCCGCTGCGAAGGGGTTGCGGATCACTCTGCCTTCGAAGGTCGCGACGTCGATTGTCCGCTCCGTCAGAACGGTCGGCGCGTTGAGCAGGACGTGGTAATTGCGGTGCGTCTCGACGCTCGACCAGAAATTGCCGCGCTGAAAGGCATCGAGATATTGCGTGTTCCCGAGATCGACGCCGTCCTGTACAAAATCGATCCCGCTCTGGAACACCGGCGAGTCGAGCGTGTTTTTCACGACGGTCCGCCCGTTCGCAAGCACATGGTGTGGATCGAACGGCCTGTTTCCGTTCTCCTTCCCGTATACAATTTTGATGGGTACCAGAACCACGGAAACGGTCGTTGAATCGTTCGTGTACGCGGGATCGGTGCCGATCATCGTGTACCGGACGGTCTTGTTCGTGAGATCGGTGAAGCTCCCGGTCCATTGCGGCAACGTGCTCGAAGGATGGTGGGGCGCGCGGTCGAAATGATTTGGCAGAACGACGAAGCGCGGTTCGGCCTTGATGTGGGCGCGGGCTGAAAAGGACAACAGACCGGCGAGCGCAAGCCCGGCCAAAAACGAAAGTCTCATGCCAATAACCCCCGAGACACGGCAGAACTATCGCGTGGCGGTCCACGCAGCAACAAATACTTCGCAGAAGCATCCCTGATGCGACATGAGAGCGGCCGATCCCAGCCTCTTATCCGGCCTCGATTTAACCCTTCATAAGGTCGGCAACGGCCCTGTGCGCCTGGTCGATGGCGCTGTCGGTGTAGGCGGCGAAACCCGAGTCGGAATTGGCAATGGCGATGCGCCCGAACGGCCTGCGCGCCATCATGTTGGGGCCGTGCTGTGCGTCATAGTCGGTGTCCCAGAGCGAATTGTACTCCGGCGCATAGCCGTGGGCCCAGCGATTGACGGCAATGCCTTCGATGTCCCGGGCGGGGTCGAACCCCGTGCCGGCGAGCGTGCGCGCGAGCTGATCACGGATATTGCGTTCAAAGGTTTCGAACGGTGTCTGCAGGAGTTCCATGCGGCCGAACCGGTTTTGATCGTATTCCGACAGGCCCGGCTTCGCCGGTGCGCGCACCATGCGGATCAGGTTCGGCTCGTCGGGATTGCGCACGCTTCTGTAGCTGCCGATGTCGACCGCGGGATTGAGCGAGACGCTCATGTGATACGAGCCGGGTGCCTCGATGCGGCGCACCCCAAGCGTATGGAATGACGCCCAGTTCCGAAGCGCCAAGTTGGTGTACACGAGCGGGCAGCGAACGAGCGCGTGCAGCGCTTTCTTCTGCGGCTCCGGCAGTTCGGGGACGATGTATGGTATCATGGCATTGAATCCGGCGAGCACGCAGACTTTCGCGCGCACGCGCCTGACCGGCCCGCCGCCGCGGCTGGCGGTATACGCGACCTCCACGCCCTTTCCGGTGTCGCGCGCCCGCACAACGATGTTGTTGAGGCGTATCCGGACGGCATTCCCTGGCGCATCGAGCATCGCATAATCCGCTTTCGCGCTCACGACATCATGCGCATCCTTTCCGGGAATCGATCCGGGAACGAGCGCCCGTACGAGCAGTCGCGCGATCGAAGCGTTGCCATCGGGAAAATGAAAATCTTCCGAACCGCCGGCTGTCGAATAGCCCGCGGGGGTGTAACCCATGCGTTTCAGGCTCGGGCCGCCAGCCTTGAGCTTCAGCCCGTCAAACCCGGGATAGCCCATGGCCCAGGAATCCAGTGCCGAAATTGCATCGAAGCCCACGCCCCACCATTCGTCGGTGATGTGCTGGTAGAACGGGACGACGCCGGGATCGGCTTTGACGATCTGAAGAAAGTAATCCTTGTACGATATGCGCGAGAGACGATCCTTTTTTTCGTCGCCGCTCAGCCCCGGGAGGTAATCGTCCTTCCCGGTCTGGATCTTGAGAATGCTTTTCTTGACCGCCGGCGTCAGCGGCGCCTTGTCGAGGAATTCCGGCCAGACCCTTGGGTCGGTCTTTCCCCATTCGCGCGCGTCGAGCTGTACAAGCCGGTCCTGCCCGAAAGTCTCCCGGTCGAAAAACACGGCGCGCCCCATTCCCGCATAGACCGACTCGACGTTGCACTCCCTGCTGAGCTTCGCCGGCTCGACGCCCAGCGCGTGCAGCAGGCCCGACGCCACAGCGCTGTACGGATACGGACTGTCGATACCGAGCGTACCGCCGTTGATCAGCTCCATGCGGCCGTTGACGTGGAATTCGTTGCGCTTGGCGTGTCCGCCGAAGTCGTCGTGGTTTTCGATGATGAGGATTTTCGCGCGCGGGTTCGCGGCGCGATAGAACCAGGCGGCCGACAGTCCGCTGATGCCGCCGCCGGCCACGACAAGATCGTACGCATCGTTGTCGTCGACCAGCGACGCCGTGCGATTCCAGAAATCGCCGTCGCGCAACTCATGCGCCGCTTCGAATGATCCGGGATGGTCGCCCCGCATGCCGAGCCGCGTGGGCGGATAGTAGCCGGGCGCGTTCTGCGCTTCCTGTTCGGCCGCCTGGGCAAGCTCGGGCGCAAGCGCGCCGAAGGTGACGCCGATCGCCACGCCCTGCAGGAAATCGCGCCGCGCGATGTCGCGGCCCATGCCGAGGTCTCGATCAGATTTTCTGGTCATGGCAACCGTCCCTTACATTGCGTGCGGCGTGAGCCAGATCCGCGCCACGCCCACGGCAGCGATGATGAAGAGAGCAAGATTGCACAGACCGCCGAGCATCGCGCCGGCAAGCCGCCTGTCGGGGTCGGCCATATAACCCACGCGATAGATGATGCGCGAAAGCACCCACAAGAGCGCGATGATAGGCGCAAGCCAAGCCCACGCGATCGGATAAAACGCCGCGACCCAGAGAAACGGCAGTACGATGCCCATCTGTTCGAGCGTGTTGAGCTGCACGCGAAAGGCGCGGTCGAATTCCGGGTGGCCGCTGGTGAGCGGCGCCTTGATGCCGTGCCTCGCGCGCAGGTTTCCGACGCGGAATGCGCAATAGAAATAGAAAAAACCGATCACCAGCGTGACGGTTGCCGTCCACAGAAAGACGGGTTCGGAACTCGGCATAATGTCCCCCTGACACCGATGTCGCCGGAGATGGTAGCGCGGACCGGAACGTTCCGCAGCCCCCAGACAGGCTCGAACGGGCAAGGACCTCCTTATCCACAGGTGCGGCTCTTGCCGCGCGCGGCCTGCAGGCGCAGACTCGCGAATCAATCCTTGCGAAGGGGGAATTGCATGATTGCGAATGCCAAGACGGCCGCCATGGTTCTCGGCATCGTCTTCGTGATCGCCGGTGCGCTGGGCTTTATTCCAAATCCGATCGTGGGCGCGAACGGCATCTTCTTGACCAATCGCCTCCACGATTGGGTCCATGTCGGCAGCGGCATCGTGCTCCTGCTCGGCGCCTACTCCCCGCTTGGCGCAGGCATGGCGCTTCGGGTCGTCGGCATCGTTTACGCCATTCTCGCCGTGCTCGGATTCATCATGAGCGGCATGGTGTTCGGAATCGCGATGAACATGGCCGATCACTGGCTGCATGTGGTTCTCGCGGCCGTGATTCTGTACGCGGGCTTCGCGCTTCCGGAAGAGGCTCGCACAGCCGCGACGGCCTAAAGCCGCGACGGCATGACGAATTCCAGACCGGCGCCGCTTCCGCGCGGCGCCGGCACCGGATGACTTTGTTCGGGAAAAGACCGGTGCTGACACCGGGCCGCCCCGCGCGCTATAGCGCCGTGGGTGACACAGGCCGCATCCGAAATCCGCCGTAAGCAGCTGCATTTTCGCGCCACGCATAGGGGCTTCAAGGAAGCCGATGCGATCCTCGGCGCCTTCGCCGCGTTGCATCTTGCGGAACTCGATGAAGGGGAACTGGAAGTGTTCGCCGCACTGCTCGAGGTGCCCGATTGCGAGCTTTACGATTGGCTGCGCGGCGCGGCGCCGGTGCCAAGCCTGCATGACACACCCGTCTTTGCGCGGCTCAGGGCGATCTGCGAACGAAAGCGTCCGACATGGAGCGCCTGACCTACATCGCCCGGACACAGGGCCGCCTTGCTGTTACAGGCGCGCCGGCCGGCTACGACGCCTACCTGGCCGCCGAGGCCGCGATGCGCCGGCGTGGACTCGTGCTTTTCGTTACCGCCGATGACATGGCCGAGGAGGCAGCCGCGGAAGCCATCGCCTTTTTCGCTCCCGCGCTCGATGTCCTCAAATTTCCCGCCTGGGACTGCCTTCCCTACGACCGCCTTTCCCCCAAGCCCGATATCGAAAGCACGCGCCTGGCCGCACTGGCCGCGCTCGCAAAGCGCGCCAGCGACGGGGCACCGGCGGTGGTGGTTGCTCCGGTGCACGCCCTTCTGCAACGCGTGCCGCCGCGCGCTTCGATCCGGGAGGCAAGCCTGCTCGCCCGCGCGGGGGAAACGATCGAGCACGAAGCACTCACGAACTTCCTCGTGAAGAACGGCTATGCGCGCGCGGGTACCGTGCGCGAGCCGGGTGATTTTGCGCTCAGGGGTGGCATCGTCGATCTCTGGCCCCCCGGCGCCGGGGATCCGCTGCGTCTCGATTTCTTCGGCAATACCCTCGACGCGATCCGGACGTTCGACGCGGAGACACAGCTGTCCACGGACCGGATCGACGCCATCGAATTGCTTCCTGCAAGCGAGGCGCCGCTCGATCCCGAATCCATCAGCCGCTTTCGCGCGGGCTACATCGCCGCTTTCGGCCCCGCCGGCCCCGACGATCTTCTCTACGAAGCGGTGAGCGCCGGCCGGAAACATCCGGGCATGGAGCACTGGCTGCCGCTCTTTCATCCCGGGCTTGAGACCCTTTTCGACTACCTCGATGCGCCGCTTGTTTTTCTGGCGCATCAGGCGGACGAGGCGCGCGCGGCGCGGCACGAGCTGATCGCCGATTACTACGCGACGCGGCGGCAGCTGCTCTCCGAGCGCGGCGGCGACAAGAACGCGGGTCCGCTGTACAAGCCCCTGCCGCCCGCGCAGCTTTACGTGACCGAAGACGAGTGGAAAGCGACACTCGCGCATCGCGACCTGCGCGAACTGTCGCCGTTCCAGGCACCCGAATCGCTGCGCTCCGTCGACATGGGCGGAAAGCTCGGCCGCGACTTTGCGCCCGAACGCGCGCAGGAACGCGTCAACGTGTTCGAGGCCGCTGCCGCGCACATCCAGGACATGCAGGCGGCGAAGAAACGCGTGGTGCTCGCGGCCTGGAGCGAAGGATCGGCCGAGCGCCTCGGCGGCGTCCTTTCGGATCATGGGCTTTCCGCCATCCGCCGCATCGCGGGCTGGCCGGACGCGCAGGCGCTGCACAGAGACGCGGTGGGCGTGGCCGTGCTTTCGCTCGAGCACGGCTTCGATTCGCCGGACCTCGCCATCGTCAGCGAGCAGGATATTCTTGGCGACCGCATGGTGCGCGCGCGCGCGAAGTCGCGAAAAGCGCAGCACTTCCTGGCTGAAGCGTCGAGTCTTTCCCCCGGCGATCTCGTTACCCACATCGAGCACGGCGTCGGGCGTTACGAAGGGCTTCAGACCATCGATGCCGCCGGCGCGCCCCACGATTGTCTCGAGCTGCAATATGACGGCGGAAAGCTGTTCCTACCCGTCGAGAACATCGAGCTTCTTACCCGCTACGGCTCCGACGAAGGTTCGGTACAGCTCGACCGGCTCGGTGGCGCCGGCTGGCAGCAGCGCAAGGCGCGGATGAAGCAGCGCGTCCGCGAGATCGCGGCCGAGCTCATCCGCATCGCCGCACAGCGGCAATTGAAGGAAATGCCGGCGGCCGATCCGCCGCAGGGACTGTACGACGAGTTCTGTGCGCGTTTTCCATGGCAGGAAACGGAAGACCAGGACCGCGCGATCGGCGAGACGATCGAAGATCTGGCCAAAGGGCGCCCCATGGATCGGCTCGTCTGCGGCGATGTCGGCTTCGGCAAGACCGAGGTGGCATTGCGCGCTGCTTTCGTCGAGGCGATGGCGGGGTTGCAGGTAGCGGTCGTGGTGCCGACGACGCTGCTGGCGCGCCAGCATTTTCGTACCTTCAGCGAACGATTTCAGGGATTCCCGGTGAAGGTGCGCCAGCTATCGCGCTTCGTGGCCGCAAAGGAGGCGCGCGAGACGAAGGCGGCGCTTGCGTCGGGCGATGTCGACATCGTCGTCGGTACGCACGCCCTCCTCGCAAAGTCGATTTCGTTCAAGCGTCTTGGTCTCGTCGTTGTCGATGAGGAACAGCACTTCGGCGTCGCGCACAAGGAGCGGCTGAAGGCGCTGAAATCGGATGTTCATGTCCTGACGCTGACGGCGACTCCGATCCCGCGCACGCTGCAGTTGGCGCTCTCCGGCGTGCGCGATCTTTCGCTCATCACCACGCCCCCGATCGACCGGCTTGCGGTGCGCACCTTCGTGACGCCGTACGACGCGCTGACGCTGCGCGAGGCGCTGCTGCGCGAGCACTATCGCGGCGGACAGAGCTTTTATGTCTGTCCGCGCATCGCCGATTTGCCCGACGCCATGGAATTCCTCAGGCACACCGTCCCCGAGGTAAAGGCCGCAATCGGGCACGGCCAGATGCCGTCCTCGGCGCTCGAGGACGTGATGACCGCGTTTTACGACGGCAAGATCGATGTCCTTGTTTCCACCAACATCGTCGAAAGCGGCTTGGACATACCGACGGCCAACACGCTGATTGTACATCGCGCGGACCGCTTTGGACTGTCACAGCTCTATCAGCTGCGCGGACGCATCGGCCGCTCCAAGCAGCGGGCCTATGCCTATCTGACAACGCCGGCGGACCAGAAGCTCACGGAAACGGCGGAGCGTCGCCTGCAGGTGCTGCAATCGCTCGATCAGCTGGGCGCGGGATTTTCCGTGGCGAGTCACGATCTCGACATTCGTGGCGCCGGCAATCTTCTCGGCGAAGAACAGTCGGGCCATGTACGCGAAGTCGGCATCGAACTCTACCAGGAGATGCTGGAGGAAGCAGTTTCGCAACTGCGCACCGGCGCGGTCGGCGACGTCGAAGACGAGTGGTCGCCGCAGATCAACATCGGTACGTCCGTGCTTATTCCCGAGAGCTACGTGCCCGATCTCGACGTGCGCATGGCGCTTTATCGCCGTCTCGCCGGGATCGAGACACGCCGGGATATCGACGCCTACGCCGCGGAGCTGATTGACCGCTTTGGACGTCTCCCCGAAGAAGTTGAACACCTTCTCGAAGTCGTCGCCATCAAGGCGCTGTGCCGGCAGGCGCAGGTGGAGAAGATCGAGGCGGGACCGAAAGGCGCCACGCTCAGCTTCCGCAACAACGCGTTCCCGAATCCGGCAGGCCTCGTCCGGCTGATTTCGGAACATCAGGCGACGATGCGCGTACGCCCGGACCAGAAAGTCGTCATCGCGCGGAACTGGCCCACGCCGGAGTTGCGCCTCAAGGGCGTGGAAACGACGCTCGCCCAGCTCGTCCGCATCGCCGACCGCAAGGCGGCGTAGCGGCTGAAGCCGATTCCGTGCGGGCGAATTGTGCTCCGGTCTAAGATTCCGATTCAAAGGCCATGAGCGTTGCGCTGCCGGCTTCGACGCGCGCGCGCAACGTGGCGCATTCGGGCATCATGCGCTCCATCCAGTAGCGCGCGCTGGTCAGCTTCTCGCGATAGAAGGAGGCGTTTGCCGGGTTGGCGGAAAGTTTCGCATTCGCAACTTTCGCCATGCGCGCCCACATCCAGCCGACAACGACGATACCCATCAGCCGGAGGTAGTCGACCGCGGCCGCCCCGGCGTCATTCGGATTGGCCATGCCGTGCTGCGCCAGCCAGAACGTCGCGCCCTGCAGCGCCGCCAGCCCGTCGCGCAACGGCTTTGCGCAGAAGGCGAGGGCGTCGTCGCCGGCATTTTCCTCCATGAATCCGTTGATGATGTTGAACAGCGCGAGAGGCGCTGCGCCGCCCTTGCGGCCAAGCTTTCGGCCGACGAGGTCCATGGCCTGTACGCCATTTGCGCCTTCATAGATCTGGTTGATGCGCCCGTCGCGCACGAACTGTTCGACGCCGTTGTCGCGCACATAGCCATGGCCGCCGTAACACTGCATGGCCATGTTCGCGCATTCGAATCCCAGGTCGGTGAAGAAGGCCTTGATTACCGGCGTCATCAAATCGGCCAGCATGTCTGCCGTCGCGCGCTCCGGCCGGCCCGAATGGGTGATCGCCATGTTGAGCGCGGTCCACACAGCCACGGCGCGCGCGCCTTCCACGAAAGCGCGGCAATGGAGGAGCATGCGGCGGACGTCCGGCTGTACAATAATCGGATCCGCGGATTTGTCCGGGTCTTTCGCGCCGGTCAGCGCCCGCCCGGCGCGGCGTTCGTTCGCGTAGATGCGCGCATTCTGCTGCGCCACTTCGGCAATAGCGATGCCCTGTACGCCGACGCCGAGCCTCGCCGCATTCATCATCCCGAACATGCCCTTCATGCCCTCGGATGATGAGCGCTTCTCGCCGGATTGCGCGGGTTCGGGCTTCGGCCCGACGCGCCAGGCGACGGCGTCCTCGAAATTGAGCACGCAGGTCGCATTGGCGCGGATTCCCATCTTGTGTTCGATGCCGCCGCAGAACACGCCGTTGCGCGGGCCCGCGGCTCCATCCTCCTTCACCACGTATTTCGGCACCATGAAGAAATTCACCATCGACAGGTCGTCGCGGATTTTTCCGGTTTCGTCGGGAATCTTTGCGATCACCATGTGAATGATGTTGTCGGCGAGGTCATGTTCGCCACCGGAGATGAAGATCTTGGTGCCGCTCATCCGGTAGGTGCCGTCGTCCTGTTCGACGGCGCGCGTTTTCATGAGCCGAAGGTCGGTGCCGCAATGGGGCTCGGTCAGGCACATGGTGCCCGTCCATTCGCCCGAAACCATGCGCGGTACGATGTGCTCCTTCATCCACGGCGCGCCGCTCGCGACAAGCGCCGAACAGGCCGCCATGGAAAGCGCGGGATACATGGCGAA
>DATGGN010000220.1:0-3684 GCA_035308485.1 Rhizomicrobium sp. | reverse complement strand
GAAGCGAGACATGGACCGGTATCTCCCCAATGAAACAGCCGCAACGGAGCCTGGCGGAATTTTGCGGCGCAGTCATGACCGAGGGCAAAGAAGCGGCCCGCATTGATGTCGAACGGACCGGTCTGTGATCAGCTCCGTCACATCGCGGAGATTCCGCCGTCGACCTTCAATTCCGCGCCGGTGACGAATTTCGATTCGTCGGACGCGAGATAGAGAACCGCATAGGCCACGTCGTCGGGCTCGCCGATATGGCCGAGCGGCACCTGCCGGCCGAGTTTCGCGTACGCCCCGTCGCGGCCCATCCGCTCGACCAGTCCGTCGAGAATGGGCGTGGCGATGAACACCGGATGCACCGAATTGCAGCGGATATTGTAGCCGTGCTTCGCGCAATGCAGCGCCACCGATTTCGACAGATGCCGGACGGCGGCCTTGGCGGAATTGTACGCGGCCATGTTGTGGCCGGCGATGATTCCGGAAATGGACGAGATGTTGACGATCGATCCGCCGAGACCCGTCTCCTGTACGGTTCGCGCGATCGGCGGAATGGCGTGCTTGCAGCCCAGAAACACGCCGTCGAGGTCGATCGCATGGACGCGCCGCCATTCCTCGAGCGTGATCGTTTCGAAATTCTTGGTAAGACCGATGCCGGCATTGTTGACGAGCACGTGAAGCCCGCCGAAATGCTTCTTCGTCGCTGCAACGGCGTCGATCCACTGATCTTCGCGCGTCACGTCGTGCGCAATCGCCAATGCGCAACCGTCATGCGCCGCATTCAGGGCCTCGGCGAGTTTCGCCACGCCATCGAAATTGATATCGGTAATCGCGACGCACGCACCTTCGCGCACCAAGAGACGCGCCGCCGCCTCGCCCAGCCCCTGCGCTGCGCCTGTCACCAGCGCTACCTTGCCGTGCACCCGTCCTGTCATGGCGGCCCAAAGCTCATCCCGCCGCAACGGCAGCGGGCGTGGAGACGCCCTGTTTTTTGGCGTTCAGCTGCAGGAGATATTTGATCCCCTCCTCGGCAATCTCGTCGCCCACCATCCGGTCGCCTTCGGTGTACAGTTCCGCCATGTCCACATAGGCGGCATAGATGCCGCGCGTGCGGTCGGTGATGATCCCCGCCTTGAGCAGCGTCTTGATCAGCACGCGAAACAGATTGGCCGCGTCCTTCAATTCCTCGCGGATGAGCGCATCCGTCAGGCCTTCCATGAACGCCGCCTGGCACCACGCCGGATCGAGGCCGACGGCCTCGTAGATCCAGGGCTTCTGGTCGGGACTGCCGAGATTGAACAGGAGGATCTGGAACACCTGCGCCGCCCAGTCCTCTATCATCTCGTGTTCGGCCAGCGAAATGTACGGAATGGTGCGCTCGGCCCAGATCTTTCCGAACTTGTGGTGGAACGCCTCGTCGGTCATCACGAGCTGGCAGACCTGCCGCATCAGGGGATCGTGCGCTTCCTTGAAGAACATGGCGAAGGCACCCATCGCGAGCCCTTCGACCAGCATCGGCATCCCGACGAGTTTCTTCCAGACGAGCGGCGACGCGACGAGTTCCTCGAGCAATGCGCCGAGCGACGGGCCGACCGCAACGGGCTTCCCCCAGCGGGCCTGGATGTACCGCGTAAACGCGGTGACGTGGCGGGCTTCTTCGCGCGTCTGGTTCGCGGCGTATTCCTGGGCGCCGGGATCGCGCAGGATGTGGCAGAGCGAGGCCGAGAGCGAGAGCGCGCCCTGCTCGCCGTGCAGGATCGACGAGAACGACCACCACACGTCAAGATTGACGAGCTTTATCTTGCCCCTCTCGTCGAGCTTGTCGCCGATGGCGGTCTTGAGATCGGTGTTCGCGGACGGATTGACCAGATACGCGTTCTCCACGTCGAAGCTTTGCGCAAAGTCGATGTACTTCGGGTCGAGCGGATCCCAGAAATGTTCGTGCGTGGCGGCAATGATCCGGTCGAAGGCGGTGCTGCGTTGCCCGTAACGGCCGGTATCGAGCATCGCCGGAAAGTCGCGCGGATCGACGGCGTTGTAGGCGGGATCCTTGGTGATGTTGTCCATCGGCCGTCCTCGCGTGAGAATTGGCTGTTGTCGTGGTTTCGGGACACCGGCCCGGAATCCTAGGCCGATGCGCCAACAGCGGCAAGGAAGTTGACGCGAGCGTCACGTGTAGCGGAGTGTCGGCGCCTTCGAGGGATGGAGCGGATTGTCGGCTACAAGTTTGATTTTGGTTCTGGCCCTCGCGGCCTGCGCCGCGACGCTCGCGGGCGGCGCGTTGGCGCTCCGGCTGCGGGACCGGCTGCACCTGCTCCTGGGTTTCAGCGCCGGGGCCGTTCTCGCGGCGGCTTTCTTCGACCTCCTGCCGGAGGCGCTTCGTGTCGCAGGGCCTGGCACCGATCCGGCAAGCGGGGTTGCCATCGCGGCGCTGGGCTTTTTCGCCTACACCGTGCTCGACCGTCTCATTCTCCTTCATGCCCATGACGACCAAGGCGCGCCCGTACAGGCGGCCCGGACCGGGCGGCAATGGTCGGGCGCCGG
Source organism: Rhizomicrobium sp. (assembly GCA_035308485.1). Classification (GTDB taxonomy): domain Bacteria; phylum Pseudomonadota; class Alphaproteobacteria; order Micropepsales; family Micropepsaceae; genus Rhizomicrobium. The sequence continues at coordinate 1,149 of DATGGN010000220.1, read as the reverse complement.
CAGTCTCTCGCTGCACAGTCTGATGGACGGTTTCGCCATCGGCATTGCGTACCGCGCGTCGCCGGCCGTGGGCATCGTCGTCGCCGCGGCCGTCCTCGCCCATGACTGCTCGGACGGCATGAACACCGTCGGCATCGTGCTCCGCCACGGCGGTGCAAGACGCGAAGCGTATCGCTGGCTCGTGGTCGACGCCGTCGCGCCGGTGATCGGCGCGGTGATCAGCCTATTCGTCGCGCTGCCCGAAACCGCGATGTCGGCGATGCTGGCGCTGTTCGCCGGGTTTTTTCTCTACATCGGCGCGAGCGATCTTCTGCCCGAAAGCGTGCACGAGCACCCGAAATTCCTGACCACGCTGATGACGCTTCTGGGTGCGGGCCTGCTCTATGTCGTGGTGCGCCTTGTGGGGTAGGACCTCATCCTTCGACAAGCTCAGGATGAGGTTAAAGTATCCTCACCCTGAGCCCGTCGAAGGGTGAGCCTGTCCAAGGGTGAGCGAAGGTGGATGGACGGGGACCGGCGATTGCCGCAAAGCGCCCTCCGCGCTATAGCAGGCGCCTCGCGACGCACCCGTAGCTCAGCTGGATAGAGTGCTGCCCTCCGAAGGCAGAGGTCACAGGTTCGAATCCTGTCGGGTGCGCCATTCGCGTATGGTCCATTCCGGACACATGGGTAACAGTTTATACCGGACACATGGGTAACACTTTTGCTCCGAACGGGTTTTGCAGAGGTTCGAGTCTGCAGGTCTCGTCGTCGAAGTATCCCAGATCGTAGTGCATGAAGGAGACGAGCCAGATGTGCTCGTCGGTTTGTTTGATTCCGACGGTCCGACCGGCGAAGACGGTACTGAGCCAAGCGCGCCACTCATCACCACCGATCATTGCGGCTCATACTCGCGTGTCGGATCAAATACTGCGCAAACAGGCTGTCTGGTTTGATCTTGCCGTTCGTGGTAAGCGCGAAACCTAAGTGGGATCAGGCACCTGATCCGCATCGCGTTCGATGTTGCTGTTGACCTGAGCCCGTAAAACTCCTCCGGTTTTGGAGTTAGAGTCCGGACCTGGAAAGGGGTACGGACGATGAAGCGGGGACGATTTACGGAAGAGCAGATTGTCGGGATTTTGCAGGAACAGGAAGCCGGGGCGAAGACGG
>DATGGN010000219.1:0-2346 GCA_035308485.1 Rhizomicrobium sp. | reverse complement strand
CGCCGTCTTGCGCTCCACCTGCAGGAGTTCGCCGCCGAGGATCGTGGCGCCGGAACGCGAGACGCCCGGGATCAGCGCGAGGCACTGGCAGAAACCGATCTGCAGGCATTTGCCGAGCGGCAGGTTGTCGCTTTCGGTGTAGCGCGGGGGCGGCGCGATGCGTTCGAGGACGAGGATGAGAATGCCGCCGATGAGCCACGTGCTCGCGATCACCGGCAGCGCGCGCGTGGGGTTCAAGAGCACCGCGTTGATCTTGTGGATCAGGAGCGCGCCGATGATGCCGGCGGGAAGGAAGGCGATGATGATCATGGCCGCGAACTGCCGCGCTTTCGGATCGCTCGGAAGCCCCACCAGCGCGTTCCAGAATTTCCGCCAATAGACGGCAACGACGGCGAGGATGGCGCCCAGCTGGATCACGATGGTGAATACATGCCAGCGCGTGTCGTCGAGATTCATCAGCTTCTCGGCGACCAGCAGGTGGCCGGTCGAGGAAACGGGAATGAATTCCGTAAGCCCCTCGACGATGCCGAGAATGATCGCCGTCCAGATGTCGTGCATCACCACACTCCCGCGATTCGCTCCTCACGATACCGTCGTTGCCAGTCATGGCGAAGAAGGCCACGCCCGACAGGAAAGGATCTCGGCGCCCCCGTCTTTTTCGGCAACTCCCTCAGGAATTCCCTCAAGCCGGCGCCCATCTGTACATTTTGTCCGCACCGCCATGCCGCGGCCCGGAAGCGAATTCGTCCTGTGTGTCCGGCACTTGCCCATCACCTGAGTGTCTTTCCTGCCTCTGCGCAATCGCTTTTCCGCTTCCAACTCTTGCAAAAATTCCCTCAGAAATTCCCTGACTGAGGGAATTTTTCCGTATTTCGGAACTCCTCGGCCAGGGCTCTCAGATCCTCGACGGACTCCGCCTTGACTGCGGCGCGAAACCGCGCGTTGAACTCGTCGTAGCGCTCGCCCAGTTCCGCCCGCGCTCGTTCTTCGGCGCGCGCTTCGTCCACCGGCTGCACATGGGCCGGTTCCGCTGGCGCCGGGCCGTCCCGCTCGATGAGCGACAGGAGAAGCCGCTGGGCGGAGGGCCGGCCGTCGGCCGCGTCGAGCGCGACGCGACGCACAAAAGCCTCGATCAGCTTTACGGGCCGGGCGTCTTTCAGAGCCTGCTTGTCGGCGTTGAGCACAGCCGCCACCGCGGCATCGAAGGCCTGTTGCGCCGGGGCTTTCCGCTTCGGCTTGCCACCCGGATTGCCGGACTGACCCTTCTGGAACCGGGTGTGTTCGGGCGGCTTCCGGTAGCCGACTTCGTAGGGACTCTCGTTCATGCATGGACCTCATAAACCATTTCGGGTATATAATGAACCATGTAGGTACTGATGTCAACCGGATTTGGATTAGTTTGAACTGCAGGCGCGTCCCATTTCCTCCCGGCGCATTCGGGTCTTTGGGATTGCCCTGCGCGCCCTGGTGCCTTTGCGCGCTGGCGGTTCACCCTTTGGTCGCGAGGTACGGATGGAAGCGCTTCTGGTGATGGATATGCAGACGCCGATCGTGGCCATGGTCGGCGATCCGGCGCCGCTGCTTGCGAATGTCCGCAAGGCGATCGACAAGGCGCGGGCAAGGAATATCCCGGTGATCTTCGTCGTCGTCACCTTCCGCCCGGGATTTCCGGAAGTCAGTCCGAACAACAAGATGTTTCACGCCATCCGGGAGCGGGCCGCCCTGTTCGCCGACCACGCGGGCGCGGCTGTACATCCCGACCTGAAACCGCAGGAAAGCGACGTGATCGTGGTGAAGCGCCGCGTCAGCGCCTTTGCCGGCAGCGATCTCGAGATCGTCCTGCGGGCACAGGGCATCCGGCATCTCGTGCTCGCCGGAATCGCCACGAGCGGCGTCGTGCTGTCGACCGTCCGCGAAGCCGCCGACATGGACTACCGGCTCACCGTCCTGTCCGATTGCTGCGCCGATATGGACGCGGAGGTCCACGATCTGCTGCTCGGAAAGGTCTTCCCCCGCCAGGCCGACGTCGTCACGGTGGACGCATGGCTTGCGCCCTAGTTTGCGTCCCCCCGCGGAATGCATCCGCCGGGGAGGCAGGCGTCACGCCCACTCCGTCGCGCCTTTCGGCCAGCCGGCGCGCTGCACGCGCACGATGCAGAAGCGCTGGCCCGAGGGTGCGCGCATGACCACCCAGCGCTCCTTCCGTTCGTCCACGGTGGCGCCGAGCTTCTCGAGCCTCGCGACTTCGGCCGGGATGTCGTCGGTCTCGATGTCGAGATGCACGCGGCTTTCGTGCTCCACGCGCTGGATCTGTACACTCCATTCGTCGGGCGGCGTTTCCAGCAT
>DATGGN010000218.1:0-33156 GCA_035308485.1 Rhizomicrobium sp. | reverse complement strand
AATCTCCAGGCGGCCATTCTCGACTATCGGTTGCCGCGCTACGGGCGCTCGATTGCGCGCCGGCGCGAGATTGCCGCCCGCTATCACGAGTGCCTTCGCGATCTCGATCAACTGCTGCTGCCGCCGGGGCCCGATCTGGGGAACGACGCCCGGCACTTCGACGTCTTCCAAAACTACGAGATTGAAGCCGCATCTCGCCAGGGGCTGCGGGATTTCTTGAACGCTCGCGGAATCGGGACGCTGATTCCCTGGGGCGGCAAGGCGGTCCACCAATGGGAGGGCCTGGGATTCCAAGTTCGGCTTCCGTACACCGAGAAATTGTTTGAAAGGCTGTTACTGCTGCCGATGAACACGGCGCTCTCTGATGACGACATCGACTGTATTGCCGATACGGTGCGGACTTTCTATCGCAGGTGAATCCCTTGATGCATTCGATGACGGAATGGCTGCTCGACCGGTGGGAAACGATGGCGCTCGTCCGGCGCACCGAAGAAACCATCGCAGACCTGATCGAATCGGGGGAGGCGCGCGGGCCCTGTCATCTCGCGATCGGGCAGGAAGCGGTTGCGGCCGGGGTGTGTGCGGCGATCGAGCCCGAGGATACGGTCTGGGGCGGCCACCGCTCGCACGGGCATTATCTGGCCAAGGGGGGATCGCTCGAGGCGTTGCTGGCGGAGATCCTGGGAAAAACGACGGGATGCTCGGGCGGGCGCGGAGGGTCGATGCACCTGATCGCGCGGGAACAGGGGATTCTGGGGACGGTCCCCATTGTCGCGGCCACGGTGCCCCTGGCGGTAGGAGCCGCCATGAAATACAAGATGCGCAGTGAAGCATGCGCCGCTGTGGCGTTTTTCGGCGATGGGGCAATTGAAGAGGGTCCGGTGCACGAATCCATGAATCTGGCGGCGCTCTACCGGCTGCCGGTGATCTTCGTATGCGAGAACAACCTGTATTCGAGCCACCTTCATGCAAGCGAGCGGCGGGTCGCCGATAATCTCGACCGCGCGGGGGATTTCCACTCGATCCCAAGCGAGCGCGTGGACGGGAACGACGTGCACGCGGTGTATGAGGTTGCGTTGAGAGCAGTGGAGCGGGCGCGCGCCGGGAAGGGCCCTGGGTTTCTCGAATGCCGGACGTTTCGCTGGCGCGGTCACGTGGGGGCGAGCGCGGATGTGGACGTCGGTGTCCGCCGGCGCGGTGAGCTCACCGAGTGGCTCGCCAAGGATCCGCTGCTGCGGGTGGAAAGCGAGCTGATCGAAAACGGCGTCCGCGATCTTGCGGACCGCCGGAAGTCGCTCGAAGCGAGGCTGGCGCGAGCGCTCGCCGCCGCGCGCCAAGCCTCAGAACCCGACGGCGCGCGAGCCGCGGACCATGTCTGGCAGGAGGCCGGGTGCGGACGCTGACCTACGCGCAGGCGATTCGCGAGGCGCACGCCCAGATGCTCGCCGCCGATGACCGGGTGTTTCTGATCGGCCAGGGAGTCTGGAGCCCATGGTATGCCGGGGGCAGTCTCGAGGATCTGGACCGGGAGTTCGGGCGGGAGCGGATTCTCGACAGCCCGGTATCGGAAAACGCGGTGACGGGCCTCGCCATCGGCGCGGCGCTGGCGGGGATGCGGCCGGTGGTCTTTCATCCACGCATGGATTTTCTGCTGCTGGCCGCCGATCCCATCATCAATCAGGCGGCCAATTGGGCGTACTTGTTCTGCGGAGAGACTTCCGTGCCTCTGGTGGTGCGCGCGGTGATCAACCGCGGCGGGGAGCAGGGAGCCCAGCATTCCCAGGCGCTGCACGCGATGTTCATGCACGTTCCCGGATTAAAGGTAGTGATGCCGGCAACGCCGTTCGACGCCAAGGGTCTGTTCATTGCGGCGCTGGAGGATCCGAATCCGGTGCTGTACATCGACGACCGCTGGCTCTACGGCCTGACCGCGCCGGTTCCCGAGGAAATGTATCGCGTCCCGATTGGAGAAGCGTCGATCCGCCGCTTGGGACGCGACGTGACGCTGATCGGTATTTCCTGGATGGCCTCGGAATGCGGGAAGGCCGCGGAAATGCTCGCCCAAGAAGGTATCGACGCGGAAGTGATCGATCTGCGCAGCTTGAAGCCCTGGGACCGGGCGGCCGTGGTCGGGAGCGCGCGGAAAACGGGTTGCGTGGTGGTAACCGATCCCGGTTGGAGAACCGCCGGCGCCGCGGCCGAAATTGCGGCGGTGGTGAACGAGGATGCGTTCGATTGCCTGCGGGCGCCGGTCGAGCGCGTGACGTTGCCGGATACTCCGGCTCCCGGCTCGCGCGCCGAGGAGCTCGCATACTATCCGGGAGCAGCCGATGTTTGCGCGGCGGCCAGACGAACCCTGGCTCGCGGCCAAGGTTTAAGCACGCGGGGCTTGAGCCGGCAAGGCTTGAGCCCGCGAGGTTCAAGCAGGAAAACCAAGCCGGAAAACGCTCAGCGAAAAGGGGCGGCGGCATGAAACGGGCGATCGACATCGTGGTTGCGCTGGCGGGATTGGTGGTGCTCGCGCCGGTTCTCGCTTTGATCGCGCTGGCCATCTGGCTCGAAGACGATCGCTCGCCCATCTATCCCGGGGAACGGATCGCGCGTGGCGGCGGTACATTCCGGATGTTGAAATTCCGCACGATGGCGCCCGGTGCGGCCCGGTCGGGTGTGAACTCGACGGCGGCGGACGATCCGCGCATCACGCGCGTCGGAGGCTGGCTGCGGCGCTTGAAGCTGGACGAACTTCCGCAATTGATCAACGTTCTGCGCGGGGAGATGAGCCTGGTGGGTCCACGCCCGCAGATTGCCCTGGAAGTCGCGCGGTATACCGGACGGGAACGAGGCATGCTCGGCGTGCGGCCGGGTATGACGGATCTGGCGTCGATCGTGTTCGCGGATGAAGGCGAGATCCTCAAAGGCAGCGCCGATCCGGATCTTTTGTACGACCAGATCATCCGGCCCTGGAAAAGCCGTCTGGCGCTGGTCTACGCGGATTATGCCGCCGCGCGCGCGCCCGTGATCCTCGATATGCGGATCGTCGGGTTGACGGCGCTGGCGCTGGTCCGGCGCGGCTGGGCGCTACGGGGGGTGGGGGCGATTCTGGAGAAACTCGGGGCGGATCCCGTGCTCCGGAGCATTGCAGCCCGCCAGGGGCCGTTGATCGCGTATCCGCCGCCCGGCGCCGGAGGACAGGCCGCGGAAAACGAAGAGCTGCGCCGCCCGGCGACGCCCGTGCATGGAATTCACGAAGTGGGCTGGGAGCGCGTGCCTCTTGAGGAATTGCTGGGTCGGCCGGCTGTACGGCTGGAGGAAAACGAGATTCGCCGCCGCTTCCGCGGACGGGTGGCGCTGGTAACGGGAGCCGGCGGGTCCATCGGCAGCGAACTGTGCCGCCAGATTGCCCGCTTCGCGCCCGCTGCTTTGATTGGGTTCGACCAGGCCGAGACCCCGCTGTTTCAGATCGAGCGCGAGTTGCGGGAACGATGGCCGGGCGTGCCGTTCTATCCCGAGATCGGCAACATCCGGAACCGCCGCCGGCTGGAAGAGGTATTTCGCGAGCACCGCCCCGCTTCGGTGTATCACGCCGCCGCGTACAAGCACGTGCCGCTGATGGAAGCGCACGTTTTCGAGGCAGTCGAGAATAACGTTTTCGGAACGCGGCAGGTCGCTCAGGCCGCGTCGCGCCACGGAGCCGAGGAGTTTGTCCTGATCAGCTCGGACAAGGCCGTCCGTCCGGCCAACGTGATGGGAGCGACCAAGCGGCTGGCCGAACTGGTGTGCCTGGGCGCGGCGGCCGAGGCGGCTGGCGCGAGCCGCAGGACCGGAAAGAGGGGCACGCGGTTCATGGCGGTCCGTTTCGGAAACGTCCTGGGGTCGAATGGCAGCGTGGTTCCGCTGTTTCAGCGGCAGATAGAGACTGGGGCTCCGCTCACCGTGACCCATCCGGACATGCAGCGTTTTTTCATGACGGTCTCGGAAGCGGCGCAACTGGTATTGCAGGCGGCCGCGGCCGGCTCGGGCGGCGAGATTTTCGTGCTGGATATGGGCGATCCGATTCGTATCGTGGATCTGGCTCGCAATCTGATCGTCTCGAATGGGCTCAACACCGAAGACGTTCCGATCCGCTTCTCCGGCATCCGGCCGGGCGAGAAGCTGCACGAGGAACTGACCGGGGAAGGGGAATCGATGGTGGCCACGCGGCACCCCCATGTTCGGATCTGCGCGGGCCCGCAGGTTGAGGCCGAACCCGTAGTTCGCTGTCTCGAAACGCTGGAAAGTTATGTCGAGGCGCGCGACGGTACGGGCGTGGTGGCGGCGCTACAGGAGTTGATCCCCGGCTACTCGCCCAGCGGCTTTCTCGTTGCTGGGACGCGCGAGGGATCAGAGCGCGCTCACAGCGTTGTGGCGTAAAGCCTGCCAGATCGTTGTGATGTCCGTTGTGATGTTCGTTGTGATGCTCGAATCGAGAAATTGCGCGAGGCCGATGGCGAACGGGAGTCTGTACGCACTGCTCGCTCTCGGGGTTGGGGCGACGCTCACGGATTTTCTGCGAAGTCCTTTTCCAGTTTGGGCGTTCGAGTTTGGCGTCTTCGCCTTCGCCATTTTCTTATGTCTTAGCTCCAGGGGCTTTGCGCGACGGGTCCGCTGGGGCCCGGCAGAGGTGGCGTTGTGCGCGATATCGCTATGGGGATTCGCGCAGATTGCCGGCTCAACCGATAGCTCATACACGGCTGGCCCTTACGAGATGTGGAACGCATCGCTTGCCGCCGCTGCACTGGGGGCGACCGCTTTCATTTTTTCGAGCCACGTGACGCGGGAGGGCCTGGACACCGTCCTCCGCGTGTTCCTGTGGTTCGCATTCGCCGTGAGTCTGGAGGCGCTGCTGGTCCATCTGATTCGAACATCGGAAGCGCCTGGCGGCTGGGGACCCTTTCCCAACCGCAACCACTTCGCGGCATTCCTGGAGCTGGCCCTGCCGGTCGCGTTGTGGCTTTCCGAGAAACCGATCTATGCGGGAATTGCCGCGAGCCTCCTGGCCGCCGGAGTTGCATCGGCGTCCAGAGCCGGCGCGACGCTGCTGGTGTTGGAAACGATCGTGGCGAGCGCGCTGATGTGGCGTGCCCAGCGCAGCGCGGTCGTCGGATTCCTGGCGTTGAGCGCGGTCTTCATCACGGCGGTGGGAGCGGGCGAACTGGCCCGGCGGGTCACCCAGGCCGATCCTTTTGAATACCGGCGCGAAATCGCGAAGTCGACGGTGGCCATGATCGCGGATCACCCCTGGCGCGGCTTCGGGCTCGGAACCTTCCAGATTGTATATCCTGCCTACGCGCAGTTCGACGCGGGCAAGATTGTCGATCATGCGCACAATGACTGGCTCGAATGGGCGGCGGAAGGGGGAATCCCTTTCGCTCTGGCCTGGTTGGTGCTTGCGGTTACTCTGGTCCGGCCGGCGATCCGGTCCGTTTGGGGGATTGGCGTCCTTGCGGTGTTCCTCCACGCAACAGTGGATTATCCTTTCGAGCGCCTGGGTGTTAGTTGTTGGATTTTCAGTCTGATCGGGGCGCTGCTAAGTGAGAGGAGCAGGCGCGGGCGCGCACTAATTCGGCGACACGAGTTTCGACATCACGACGCGGGGGCAGAATTGAAATTCGAAGCGGCGAAATCGGCGGGCGCGGTGGCGGTAGCACTGGCCGTCTTATTAATGACCGGGGGCCGGCCTGCGGTGGCTGGTCCCGTCTCCGGCGCAGCCGAAATCGGGACAGTAACGACGCCGGGCACGATGCAAATCGACCGCTCCCTGGTCCGGGGCAACGCCACGCTCTTTGAAGGGACCACGATCGAGACCAATCGTTCGGCTTCGTCTATCCAGCTATCGCGCGGGGCGCAGGTCTCTTTGGGCGCGTTCTCCAGGGCGCGGGTATTTGCGGACCGGGTGATGCTCGAGAAGGGGGATATCAGATTCAGTCATAGCGACAGCGCCTTCCGGCTGGAGGTGCCGGATGGTCTTGTCATCCGCCCGGAAACGGCCGAAGCATCGGCGCAGGTCACCCTGGGGAACGGGGCGGAGGTCACCGTGGCGGCACTCGCAGGATCGTGGGATGCCTGGAACCGGCGCGGCGTATTGGTTGCGAAAGTGGCGGCGGGGCGAGTGCTCGAATTCGAACCGCAGGCCTCCAGCACTCCGTCACGCGTCACCGGCTGTCTGACGAAGCGAAGCGGCCATTTCCTGCTGACCGACGAGACCACCAACGTCATGGTCGAGGTCACAGGCGAGGGCCTGCAAAAGGAGCAGGGGAATCGCGTGGAGATCACCGGCGCGCAGGACCCTGCGGCGACTCCGGCCCCGGATGCCAGCGAGTTGATTCGCGTCACGGGCGTGAAGCGAATCTCCAAAGGCTGCGAGAAGGGCAAGCAGTCGGCGGCGCCCGCCGGAGCGAGCGGCGAGCGCGGCACGGGGAGCGGCGTTTCGGCGAAAACGATCGCTATCGTTGCGGGCGTGGCCGTCGCAGCGGTGGTGGGAGGCCTGGCGGCCGCGGGAAAACTCAAAAGCGATCCGGCGCCTCAGGATTCGTTGAGCAAATGACTCGCATGTGGACGGCCTTTGGGACGCGGACGGCCAGCCTGGCTGTCGCGGCTGCGTGTGTCCTTGCCGCGGGAGCAACCGTGCGGCTCGCCTTGGGGGAAGTCGCGGTTCGGTTCGGCTATACACCCGGAATGGCGGGGGCGCCTTCCGCCTGGCGCCTGCCGGTTGACCCCGGTACCTTCGAGCGGTTGGCCGAACAGGAAATCGAGCCGGATGGCGAATCCGCGCAAGCTTGGTGGCGGGAGGCAGCCCGGCTCAACCCACGGTCAAGCAGGGCGTGGATCGCGCTTGGTCTCGCGGCCGAGCGCGGGGAGGATTTCGCGGAGGCAGAGCGCGACTTCCTCAAAGCCGCCGAAGTGGACCGCCAGTACTTGCCTGCCTGGACTCTGGCGAATTTCTATTTTCGGCGCGGCGACCGGCAGGATTTCCGGCCGTGGGCGCACCGCGCGGCCGCGCGCAGCTATGGAGACCTGACTCCGTTGATCAAACTCTGCGATCGCATGGATCCGGCGCTGGTGGGCGCTCTGGGCGATTCCGCGGTCATTGACCGGGCGTATTTCGACCTGCTGATCCATGAAAACAGGCTAGACGATGCTCAGAGAGTAGCTCGCAGAATGCTCGCTCGCGCCGACGTATCTGGCAACGACGTGCCTCGCCTGATGGCCTTTACCAGCCTGCAAATCGCCGCCGGCAATGCCGTCGCCGCCCGCGAGATCTGGAAGGGCCTTTTCCTGGCAGCCTCAACGCTTACCAACGGAGATTTTCGCGTCGAGCCCACCGGCGAGGGTTTTGACTGGAAAATCCGCGCGTCCAGCGGCATCCGGTCACAATGGCGAGAATCCCGAATCCGGTTTTCCCTCAGCGGCGGCCAGCCGGAAAGCTGCATTCTTCTCGATCAACCCATTGAGCTCGAGGCTCGTTGTTACCGGTTACGCTTCAGGCACTCGATATGGGGGAAGGACACCCGATTCTCGGGGCTGCGCTGGGCGATCGATTCTAAGGTGTTTCCCGCGGCGGAAAGTCCCCAGCTTGATCGGAACGTCGATTCTACAGATTCCGCATGGACGTTTCGCGTGCCCGAAAAGGGGCTCGCGCGGTTGAGTTTGTTTTACAGACGCGAGCCCGGATCGGCGGCCTCGGAGTTAGAAATGGAACTTCGCGAGGTGCGGATCGAGCCTTTCTGAAATGGAGGCGCTAGGGCCGGCTCAGCTATGCCAACGGTAGAGGGCAACCGTCGATGTCCGCGTTGTGGGTCGGAGCGGATTCATCACTCTCATCGTCATGGAGCCTGGGAAAGGATCCTGCATGCGCTGGGCGGTGAGATTCGTCGATGTCATTCCTGCAGCACGCGACAGGCGTGGTTTGGGATGACCGCGATTCCTCTCCGCCAAGGACGCACCGGCGCGGGACCTATTCGCGCCGCTGTCGTGGTCGCCACGGGACTCATTGCTTTTCTAACGGTCTTCTGGTGGATTATCGTGCGGCTGGCGGCGCGCAGCAGCTAACCGATTACTCACAGATCGCAAGGCAACGCCGCCGAACCGCGCGCGGCAGCGAGCGGGGTCCTGACGTGTCTCGAGCCGCGGCCGCCCAACCATCGGCCTCGGCTTCCTGTGAGCGGTCTTGCGGATACTAGAGAGAATTGCAAGGCGTCGGGACCCGCTCGCTGGCGTTCGCGGTTCTGTGGCAGTATGCGCAAACAAGCTCGCTACTCGTACCGCAAAGCGATCATCGGGTCGACGCGCGTCGCGCGCCGGGCCGGGACATAGCTCGCGGCCAGAGCCGCCAGCGATAGCAGCGCCGCCACCATGGCCGATGTCGCCAGGTCGACGGGTTGCACTTGGAACAGCAGGCTCGCCAGGAAACGCGTCAAAGCGAGCGACGCCAGAAAACCGACCGCGAGGCCGGCGCCGGTCAGCATCAACCCCTGCCGCAGAATCAGGCCGAGGACGCTGCTCCGGTCGGCGCCCAGCGCGATCCGGATTCCCACTTCGCGTGTGCGCAGGCTCACCGTGTAGGAGATGACGCCATAGATCCCCACCGCGGCCAGCGCCAGCGCGAGCGCTCCGAACAGAGCCAGCATCGACAGCGTGAAGCGGCGCGCCGCGAGCGACGACTCGAGATATTTTTCGAGCGAAGTCACGTTAAACACCGGCTGGGTCTTATCTACCGTCAGAAACGCTTCTCTTACGGTCCGCTCCAGCAGCTTCGGATCGAGGGAAGTCCGCGCCACCAGTTGATACGCGAAGCTCACGTCCTGGGCCTGGGCTACGTACGCTTCCATATCCGTCGTCTGGTCGAGCCCGTACTGCCGCACATCGCCTACAATTCCGATAATCGTCGCCCACGGCTTGTCATCCGCCCGGCCGCCTAACTGGACGTGCTTGCCGATGGGGTCCTGATTCGGGAATTGGGACCTGGCGCAGGACTCACTGATGATCGCGACGCCGGGCGAGCCCATCCGGTCCTGATCCGTAAAGGTCCGGCCGCGCTTCACCGGGATCTTCATCACGCGGAAATAGTCGGGTGAAACCGAACACGTGTCGACGAATGGAGCCGCGGCATCGCTCGCCAGGCGCCGGTCCTGGATTTGCAGACTGCGGCGATCGAAATTGCCGCTCAGGGGCAGCACGCTGGTCATCGCGACCGCCTCCACGCCCGGGGTCGCGCGGAGCCGGTCGAACACCTGCTGGTAATAACCGAGCGTGGCCTCCGGCTGCTGATACCGCGAACCGTAGACGAAGGTGTTGAGCGTGAGCACGTTGTGCGGGTCAAATCCCGGATCCACGTTCATCAGACGCAGGAAACTCTTTCCAAGGAGTCCGGCGCCGACTACGAGCACAAACGCCAGGGCGAGTTCGGCAGTCACCAGCAGATTGCGCAATCCGTTTCGCGATCGGCCGGCGGTGGCCTTGCCCGTATCTTTCAACGTATCGTTCAAGTCCACCCGTGAAGCGCGCAGCGCGGGCGCAAGACCGAACAGAATGCCGGTGAGCATGCTGGCCAGAAGTCCGAATAGGAGCACGACGGCATCGATGTGGATCTCATTCACGCGGGGCATTTCCTTCGGTCCGAAGGAGGCAAACGCGGACGTCACCCACATGGCCAGCAGCACACCGCCGATCCCGCCCGCCAGCGCCAGCATCATGCTTTCGGTCAGCAACTGACGGACCAGGCGGCCGCGCCCCGCCCCCAGCGCGGCGCGCAGCGCGATTTCCTTGGTCCGGCCTGAGGCGCGCACCAGCAACAGGTTCGCGACATTGGCGCAGGCGATCAACAGCACGAATCCCACGGCGCCCAACAAAACCCAAAGGGGCTTCGTCACCTCGCCGGCGATGAATTCCTTCAGCGGCGTCACCACTACGGTGGCGTTCGGATTGTAGCTGTTGGGATATTCGCGAACCAGGCTACGCATGGTGGTGTTGAGCTCAGCCTCGGCTTCCCGCGCGGCAACGCCCGGCTTCAGGCGGGCCACCAGATGCAAATGCTGGCAGCCCCGGCAGGCTGACGATTGCTTCAGGTCGTATCCGAGCGGCATGAACATTTCAGGCGAATCCACCACGCCGGCGATTCCCAGCGGTCGAAAGTTTGCCGGAAGCACCCCAACTACGGTGAATGGCGATTCGCTCAAATGGATCACGCGGCCCACAATCTTAGGGTCGCCGCCGAAGCGCCGCAGCCACAGGCCCTGACTCAGGATGACTTCATAACGGCGGTCCGGGCGGTCTTCCTCGGTTTGAAAGTCGCGGCCCATCTGGACCTTCACGCCCAGCGTGTCGAAGAAATCGGCGCTGACCCGCATGCCTTTGATCAGTTCTGGCTCTCCGCCCTCCACCAATGCGCCGGATCCGGGACGGTACAGGGCCATGGTCTCGAAGGAGCGGCTGCGGGTTCGCAAGTCATAGGTGGTCGTGAAATCCACAGTGACGGGCTTGAGGGCTCCCGGGCTCGCCTCCGCCACGGTCACCAGCCGTTCGGGCGCGCCGTAGGGCAGCGGATTCAGCAGCACTGCCTTCACTACGCTGAAGATTGCCGTGTTCGCTCCCACGCCCAGCGCCAGAGTCGCCGCGGCGATCACGGTGAATCCGAGATTCTTGCGCAACATCCGAACCGCGTATAGAAGATCAGCCATAAATTACTCCCGTCTCAATGCTTCCACAGGATCTATCGAAATCGCTCTGCGAGCGGGAATCAGGCAGGCCACGGTGGCCACCAGCGCCAGCAGCGCGGCAACCATCGCATATACCCGCGGATCGAAGGGACTGACCGCATAAAGCTCGCTTCTCAGATAACGCGCGAGCCAGGCCGCTCCGGCGACGCCGATTCCGATTCCGATCAGGGCCATCGAGAGGCCATGGCCCAGCACCAGCCGCGCAATGTCCGACGGCCGAGCGCCCAGCGCCATCCGAATGCCAATCTCCGCCGTGCGCTGGCTGACTACGTAGGACACAACTCCGAAGATGCCGATGGAGGCGAGCAGCAGCGCGAGCGCGGCATATCCGCCCAGCATTGTCGCGACGAACTGGCGGGGCGCCGCGAGCGATGCCAGCCGCCACTCCATGGTGCGAATGCCCCACACCGGCTGGTCCTTATCCACTTGCCACAGCGCCTGGCGAATGTCGTTCACCAGCAGCATCGGATCGCCGGCCGTGCGAACCGCCAGGCTCGTGAAGACGAACGGATTCTGCGCCAGCACTCCGTAGATCTGCGGTGACCGCGGGTCGGCCGGACTGAACTGCTTCACGTCGTCTACCACGCCGACGATTTCGGCCGTCAGATCCACGCCCTGGCCGGGAATCCGGATCACCTGTCCTATCGGGTCGCGATCCGTGAAGTAGCGGAGGGCCAGCGTCTGATTGATTACCGCGACCTTGGCGGAGCCCGCCTGATCGTGCTCAGTGAAGACACGGCCGCGAAGCAATCCAATGCGCATGGTCGAGAAAAAGTAGGGGTCGGCGGCGTTGAACAGTCCACGAGGCCTTTCGCCCGCGGCCGGTTCCGGGCGGTCGCCGAGAAGGAAATCAACGTTCTGCCCGTTGCCCCGCAATGGCACGGCGCGCACCGATGACGCGGCAATCACGCCTGGAACCGCTTGAATCCGGGCGACCACTTGTTCGTGGAACCGGGTTTGCGCCGCGCCGCTCGCGTATTTGTTGCGCGGCAGGCGATATTCCATGGTCAGCACATTGTGGGCGTCGAATCCACGATTGGCGCGGCCCAATTCGAGAAGGCTCTTGATGGTCAGGCCCGCGCCTACGAGCAGGATCAGAGCAAGGGCCACTTCGGCGACCACGAGAAGATTGCGTGCGGGATTGCGAGCGGCTCCGGAGCCTGAGCCTCGCGCTTCCTGCAACGGCCGCGCACCCGATCCCTGCCATGCCGGCAGCGCTGCGACCAGCAGAGCAGTCGCCAGAGACACGCCGAACGTGAATGCGGCCACGGTTCCATCCAGCGCCAGCCGGGTTCCGGAGGGCATATAGTCGACCGCGGCTCGGGCGAGTGCGTCGATGCCCCAAAATGCAGCGATCAAGCCGAGGGCCCCGCCAGCGGCCGCGATCACCAGAGCTTCGGCAAGCACATGGGAAATCAGACGGCCCCGGCTGGCGCCGAGCGCGAGACGAATGGCGCGCTCCGCCTGTTTGCCGACAATGCGGGTCATCAACAGGCCGGCGACATTGGCGCAACCGATCAGCAGGACAAACGCGACTGCGGCGGCCAGAGCGATCACCGTCGGCCGAATCTCGGATATCGTCACTTCCTTGAGAGGCACCAGCAGGGCCCCGTGGTTCTTGTTCGACGCGGGATATGCCGACGCCAAGCGCTCCGTGACACCGTTCATTTCGGTTTGGGCTTGCGTGAGAGAGACGCCGGGCGCGAGCCTTCCGAAAACCGCGCCGATGGCCGAAGCCCGATCCAGCGTATAGTTCGGATACTTATAGGCGGGCAGAAAAACGTCTACATCCCAGGGAGTGAGCACAAAACCCGGCGGGAGAACGCCCGCAACCGTGTACGGCTCGCCGTTGAAGATGAGACTCCTGCCAACGATGGACGGATCTCCACCAAAGTGGTTGTGCCAGAGGCTGTCGGTAAGGACGGCGACGCGTTCGGCGCCCGGACGATCCTCGCCAGGAAGAAACAGACGGCCCAAGGCGGGCTGCACATCGATCACCGAGAAGAAATTCGCGGACACGAAATCGCCGACAATGCGTTCCGGCTCGTCGCGGCCGGTGAGATTCACGCTTTGCGGAACCGAGGATGCGAGACCGGAGAAGGATGTGGTCATCGCGCGCCAGTCATCCAGGTCGAGCTGGGATACGAAATCCCGCGGGCTCCCCGGTTTCGAGGTGTAGACGATCACCAGCCGGTCGGCCGCTTTATAGGGAAGCGACTTCAGCAGGACCGCGTTAACCACGCTGAAGATGGCCGTATTGGCGCCGATCCCGAGGGCCAGGGTGAGGACCGTGGCGGCCGTGAAGCCGGGAGACTTTCTCAAAGACCGGAGCGCATAACGCAGATCCTGGAACATCGCTTGTGTTGAGGGTGCACTTGGGCTGCAACTCTATCCCATTGACGCGAAAGTGACGGGCCGTGGCAAGCCGTTCGGCTCTGGGACGATTTGTTCGATATTGGGCTGATCGTCTGTTCGACCGGTCGGCACCCGCTCCATGGCTGTCGCGGCTCGGTGACGTCGAAGCAACCAACCAAACCAATCCGAGCCGCGAACGCCAGTGAGCGGGCCTCGTGCGGTTGTAAATCACCGGGCCGGGCTAGGCGTATTCGACCATCGCCATGAACCCGTAATCCATGTGCATCTGCTGATGGCAATGGAACAGGGTCATGCCGGGATTGTCGGCCACGAAATCGACTTCCACCTGTTTTTGGGCCGGGACGACGACCACATCCTTCATGACGCCGCGCGTTGGCGTGCCGGCGAACTTGACCAGTTCAAAGGAATGGCGATGCAGGTGGACCGGATGAGCTTCATCGCTCTGGTTATCGAAAACCAGGCGATATCGCTGGTTGGCGTGAACGCGGATCGGCTCGGTCTTGGGAAATTCCTTGCCATTGATGGTCCAGTGGTCCACCCAGCGATTGCCGGCGAACTTTTTCTTGAACGCCAAAGGCACGGAAACGGCATCGGGGAGCGGGGCGGCGGGTCCGGCGAAGCGCGTGTAATCCCAGCGCCATGGGCCGGGAAGAGACCATTGAGGGGAAGCCTGCCGGTCTGCATACTCAACGATTACCCCGAGGCCTGCATTGCGCACCTTGTCGTCCGGATCGCCTAGAATCCAGACGCCCGGCTGATTCATGGTGACGATGGCGTCAACGCGCTCCGCCGGGCCCAGGTCGAGCACTTCCACTTCTCCCGGCGACGGCACGCGATTTCCGTCGAGGCTCACGACGTTGAATTTGTGGCCGGGCAGGGCCAGACTGTGCATCATGGTCGCATTCGCGTTCAGGATGCGAAACATCACGCGCTGGCCCTGTTTCACGCGGATCGGCTCGCCGGACCCCAGCGCGCGGCTGTTTATGGAGAAGCGCTTGTAGGCGACTTCCAGCCCACCGTCCTCCATGCTGGTGAAGTAGGGGTCCCAGCCGTGGAGCGCGAGAAAGACCTCGGCATCGAACTGGGCGGGATCTTCTTTCGGCTCGACGTATAAGAAACCGTATTGGCCGGTGTACGTACTACGTTTCAAGTCGCGGCCGGCGGAGGTGTGGGTGTGATACCAGCGCGTCCCGGAGGGCCGAGGCACGAACGAGTAACGCTGCGATCCGTGGGGCGGGACCACCGGCGTTCCTTCCTCGGCCGAGCCGTCCACTTCCGATGGAATGAACAAGCCATGCCAGTGAACCAGTTCGGGTGTGGAAGTTTCGTTGTGTACTTCGACGGTAATCGGCTTACCTTCCGCGACTCGTAGGATCGGGCCGGGAACGGCTCCGTTGTAGCCGATGGTCTTGATGATCTTGCCCGGCGCGATTTCGAGATTAACCGGCGAGATTCGCAGAGTCATGTCCGCCGGAGAGGCGGCGCGCGCGCACATCGCGCCACCGATTGCGGCGACGAACTCTCTGCGATTGATCACGTTTTCTGCAATTCGGCGAGATGCTCTCCGGTTTCCTTTTCGACATCGGCGTGCAGGCTGTGGCCATGCGCGTCCATGGTGACGATGGCGACGAAATTGTTCACCTGAAGGTGCCACATGGCTTCCGGAATGCCGAACTCCATAAAATGGACTCCCAGAACCTTTTCGATGGACCGCGCGTAGTATTGCGCGGCGCCGCCGATTCCGTTCAAATACACCGCTCCGGATTCTTTCAATGCGGCCAGTGTCTTCTTGCCCATCCCGCCTTTGCCGATGACCGCGCGGACTCCGTAGTTGCGGATGATGTCGGCCTGATACGGCTCTTCGCGGCTGCTGGTGGTGGGGCCGGCGGCTTTGACGGTCCAGGTATCGCCCTGCTTGAGCATCACGGGACCGCAATGATAAAGAATCGACCCCGCCAAATCCACCGGAGGTGGATTCTTTACGAGATGCGCGTGGACCGCGTCGCGGCCCGTGTACACTTCGCCGCTGATCAGCACCACATCGCCGACCTTCAGCGCGCGTACGTCGGCTTCGGATAACGGAGCTCGCAGAACTACCTCGCGCCCGGTGAGCGGGAATCCTTCGCCGTGCGCCATTTTCTGGACGGGGCGCTCCGGGTCGCGGTAGAGCCAGCCGGTGATTGCACCGCTCGCGGCATCCAGACGGACGCCGAGCCTTCGATACGCCCAACAATCGTAGGCGACGGAAACGAAGTAACTCGCCGGAAGCCGGTTGGCGGCTCCGATCTTGCATCCGATCAGCGATACTTTACCGCCGAAGCCCATGGCGCCGACGCCGATGCGATTGGCCTCCTCCATAATCTCCGCTTCGAGTTTCGCCAGCTCCGGAATCGGATTCACATCGTCAAGAGTGCGGAACAATTCCTGTTTTGCCAGGACATAGCCGTGCGCGCGATCGCTGCCGATGCATACGCCGACGGCTCCGGGCGCGCAGCCCTGTCCCTGCGCCTGCCAGATGGCGTGAAGAATGCACTTGCGGACGCCCTCGAGATTCCGATCGGCGCGGCCCAGGTGATCGAGTTCGCAGGGCACCGAATATTGAATATTCTTGTTCTCGCAGCCGCCGCCCTTTAGGATCAGCTTCACTTCGATCTCATCCTGCTCCCACTGCTCGAAGTGAATCACGGGAGTTTCGACGCCCAGATTATCGCCGGTGTTTTTCCCGGTCAGCGAGTCGACCGAGTTGGGACGCAGCTTGCCGCGTTTGGTCGCTTCGGCGACAGCTGCGCGGATCGCTTTCTTCAAAACGATCTGATTGACGCCCACCGGAGTATGGACGACGAACGTCGGCATGCCGGTGTCCTGGCAAATGGGCCCTTCGTCGCCGGCGGCCATGTCGATATTCGACGCGATGATGCTTAAGGCCTGCGACGATTGCGTTCCCGGTGTTTCGCTCGCGATCGCGATTCCCATGGCCTGGCGTACGTCCGGCGGAAGATTCGTGGATGTCTGCGTAATCAGCTCCACCAAACTTTCATGCAGAAACTGCATTCACTCTCCTAGCGGTTTGAGGATGAATCAAAATTTGATTCTAACTTGTGCCGTCACATCCAGCTTCGACAGAGGAACGGGATTAGTGAAATCGACGATTACGTCAGATCCGCGCACTTCGCGGACAGTCCCCGGCATTTCGTCGGGCGAGATCGCGGGAACCTTGACGCTGGCCGCCTGGCCGGCACGAATTCGCGCGAGAGTGGCGGGATCGGGAGTGACGGTGACCTGCAACAACGTAAGATCCGTGCCGAGCTGTAAGAGATCCTTCATGGATGGATCCACGGGCTCTCCCGGCTGGCCGCGGCGTGCGATCACGATCCCGTCGGCGGGCGAATGGATTTCTTCGTTTGCAAGCTCGGCCTTGGCTCGATCGAGCGCAGCGGCTGCGTCGGTCACCGCCCGTTTCGCAGCTTCGATTTCACCGTCGATCGCGGCGGTGCGTTCAGACGCGCGCTTCACGCTTGCGTCGGCCCGGTCACTGGCGGCGCGAGCTTCGGTGTAATCTTTCTGAGCCTTCTCGAACGCGAGGCGGGCGGTCGCGCCCAGGTCCCAGAGCTTTTTCTGGTTCTGGTAGATCTTTTCGAGACGGTCGACGTCCGCGCGCGCCCGGCTCTGATCCACGGACGCACGCGAGGCTTCGAGACGCACGGCAAGCTGGTCGCCGTCGAGCGTGGTGCCGCTGGTCTGCGCTTTATCGAAATCCAACTGAGCCTGGTTCTGTGCGTTTTCCAGGTTGGCGTTGCGGATGCGGCCGAGAAGCTGGTCTTTGTAAACCTCCTGGTTGACGTCGACGAAGAATGCTTCGAGCGTGCCCTCCATGGGCGCGGCAACCTGAATGACAGTTCGCGGCTGAACGCGTCCGACGAAATCATCGGGATTCGCCGGAACGGCGGCAGGCGGGGCAGGCGCGGCCGGCGCCGGTTTCAGCTTGTGCGCGCGCAAACGGATCGCAACGCCGCCCGCCGCCAATACGACGAGGAGCGCGATGGCGATCAGCCATTTCCGTGGCATGTTTTCATCATATCGCCAAGCAATTACGGATAAACTGGTATTCTTACCTCATGGTCTTTTCCCGCTCCTCGGAATATGCCATACGGGCGTTCGTCCATATGGCGGGACTCCCTTCCGGGGAATACGCGATGGTGAAAAATATCGCGGCGGAATCCGGCGCTCCGGCGCACTTTCTGGCGAAGATACTACAAGACCTGGCGCGCGACGGCTTCCTCAAATCCAGCAAAGGGCCGCGCGGAGGATTCCGTTTGCAGCCCGCGCCCGAGGAGATTTCGCTGCTCCAGATTGTCGAGGCCGTGGACGGCGCGGGGCGCTACGACCGCTGCCCGGCCGGCAGTCCGGAATGTAACGATCGCGTGGCCTGCGGCATGCACGATTCCTGGATGGCGCTCCGGTCGCGTATCATAGGTTATTTAGAGGGGACTTCAATCGCTGAACTAGCGAATGCGCTGGGGGAGAAGCGCCGACTGCTTTCCCGGCCCCGCCGGCGCGCTGCCAAGAAATAGCCGCCGGGACTTCAAGTCGGTGTGTTCTAAGGAGATCGTATGCAGAATTCAGTACTTGTGCCGATGGTGGTGGAACAGACGTCGCGCGGCGAGCGAGCCTTCGACATCTATTCACGCCTGTTGAAAGAAAATATCATCTTTCTGGGCACGCCCATCGACGATAACGTCGCCAATCTGATCATCGCCCAGATGCTGTTTCTGGCCGCCGAGGACCCCGAGAAAGACATCTCCTTGTACATCAATTCCCCGGGTGGCTCGATCACCGCGGGCCTGGCGATTCTGGACACGATGCGCTTAGTGGAGCCGGACATCGTGACGTACTGCGTCGGACAGGCGGCTTCGATGGCCGCGGTCCTGTTGGCCTGCGGGACCAAGGGCAAGCGCTATACGCTTCCGCATTCACGGATTTTGATTCACCAGCCTTCGATGAGCGGCCTGGCCGGACAAGCTACGGACATCGACATCTATGCCAAAGAGATTCTGCGCATGCGCGAAACGCTGAATCAGATTCTGGCGGACGCGACCGGCCAGCCGGTCGACCGGATCGCGCGCGATGTCGATCGCGACTACATTCTGGAGCCGCCGGCCGCGCTCGATTACGGGCTGGTGGATCGCATTATCGAACAGCGGATCCTGCAACCCGTCACGAAGTAGTTGTTGGCGGGGCTTCGTCTTTCTTAATCAGAACCGCGACCAGGTCCGGCTCGGATTCAGCTAGAACATTCTTGGGGACGTAGCAATATCCTTTATCGCCCCACGTGTCTCCCCAGGAATTCTTGATGATGTAGAAGTTGCCGGTGTAGCCGACGATCAACATGGCGTGCCGTCCGTGACGGCCGCTGGGGCCTTCCGAGGCGTTGAACAGACCGTCGCGGCCAACGTCGGAGAACGCTTCTCCCGTGTTGATTGCGACGTGAACCGGGCAGCCCGCGCTCAGAACTTTACGCACATCGTCGAGAGCGATGGGGTGCGGCGTGGCGTCAAGATGATGCTTTTCGGCGTCGGAGATCAGCACGCGCTCGGATGTAGTGGGGACTTCGCTCGAATCGGGCCACAGCTCCTGGCGGCAGGTGCCATGCTCGACCAGAACATTGCCGGGGTCGGTTCCGCTGACCGTGCCGTCTCCGCCGGAATAGGCGTACTTGTAGTCCTGCGCGTCGCCTTGCAGGCGCTGGAACTCGAGCATCGTGTAATTGGGAGAGAGGCGAGCGGCGGTTCCGGTTTTGATATTCGACACCATCTCGGTGGCATGCGTCCAGGCGAAGGCGGAGCATCGCGAGGTTTGTCCCTGATCGCCGACCGGTGTGCAATGCTTTCGCAAATCGACCGCGTCGGCAACCTGGACCGAATCGAACGCGGGCGGAAGAGGCTTCGGTTCGACGGCCTCGCCTTTCGGAGGGACGGCCACGTCGAGATTGCTCAAATCGATGCCGGTGTATCGCAACCGTAGGAGTTCCAGGGCCGCCGCCGTGACAAATCCAAACGCGTGTAGCTGTCCGTCGCGTTCGAACAGGCGGACGGTATCCGCGCTGCCGGGGACGACCTGATCGAATCCTCTTAAGAATCCCTGGTCCTGGAACGGCTGATAGCCCTGACTTCCGAGCTGCGTCGCGCGCGTGTCGCCGAAGTATTCGTGATTGCCGAAGAGGTTGGTGGCCGATTCTTGATAATCGTCCGGTGTCCAGCTTCCGTCGTCGTCCTCGAAATCCTCTTCCGTAGCGTTGGGGAAGCTGTCGGCGGAGAGCGCGGTGTCGTCGTCGAGCTCTACGAGATCGTCGGGATCGGAGAACTCGTCGTAGACGTCGCCGTTGTCATCGCCGTCGTCTCCGTTGCCGTCATCTCCATTGCCATCTCCATCGCCATCGCCGCCGCCGTCGTCGGCCTGGTCGTCGTCGCCTTGATCGTCGGCGTCTTGATCGTCGGCGTCTTGATCGTCGTCCTGATCGTCGTCGTCTTGATCAGGGTCCTGATCGTCGGAATCCTGGTCGTCGTCGTAGCCGCCGTTATCTCCACCGTCGTCTCCACCATCGTCGCCGGAATCGTCGAAGAAGCCACCGCCGTCGTCATCGCCCAGCCAATAGCGGAAATCCCAGTCACTCGCCATAACCCAACATCCTACTATTTCGACGTGGCACTTCAATGAACAACCACTTTTCCGGCGATGCTAAAGCCGACCGGCAAGGCTGCCGATCCCTTGATGAGGGAAGAAATGTCCTCCAAAGACATGCGCCGCGATCCACGACTTGCATCGGGAGATCCGGTGCGCCTCGGCTGGGAGGATGCCGCGACAGGGCCGAGATTCGTCACCGGAAAGTGTGTAGACGTATCCGCGGCCGGGCTGAAAATAGAGATGCTGGCGCCCATCCCCGTCCGTACCTATGTCATGATTCGTGCCGAGGCCCTGGGCCTGTCGGGTTCCGGAGTGGTGAAGCATTCGCTCCGGCGCGGAGCGAAATATATCGTCGGCGTGCAACTGAGTGAAAGACGCCTGACGAAGAACCGCGACGTGGTTCAGCAGCACTGATCTACCGGCGTCGTATAGTAAGAGATCCCGCAGCAAGAAATTCCGCCGATGAACTGGACCACATGGTGGTGGTTCGCTGCCACCGAGACAGTATTGTGCCTGACTCCTGGCCCGGCGGTGCTGTTTGTGCTTTCGAGCGCTCTCAGGTCCGGCGCGCGGAAGAGCCTGGCATCGAACGCGGGGATCCTGGCGGCGAATTTAGTCTACTTTGCGCTGTCGGCGACCAGCCTGGGCGCGCTGCTCGCCACATCTTTCGATCTGTTCTCCGCTGTAAAGTGGATCGGCGCGGCTTACTTAATCTTCCTTGGCCTGCGAACGCTATTCGGCAAGCGGAGCCCGCTCGGCGCCGGCGCAACGACGGAAAAGCCAGCGCTGCGGATGTTCGGCGACGGATTTATTCTGCAGGCATCCAATCCCAAATCCATTTTGTTCTTTACAGCGCTGCTGCCGCAGTTTATCGATCCGAGGCTTGCCGTTGTGCCGCAGGTCGCGATTCTGGCGGCGACGTCGGTCGTGATTGAGTTCTGCGTGCTTGGCGCTTACGGACTGGCGGCAGGCCAGGCGTCGGAGCTGGCGCGCCAGCCGAGGTATGCCGCATGGACCAATCGCGTGTCGGGAATGCTGCTGATCGCCGCCGGAGCAGGTCTGGCGACGCTGCGAAGAACCTGAAGCCCTTACAATAGTCACTTGGACTCACCTGATCTGTTCAAGTTGCTGAAACAGCATTGGGGATACTCGCAGTTCCGCGCACGGCAGGAAGCGGTGGTCCGCAATATTCTCGAAGGCCGCGACGTAGCGGTAGTCATGCCCACGGGAGGCGGAAAATCGCTGTGCTACCAGCTCCCGGCGGTTGCCATGGAGCGGACGTGCGTCGTGGTCAGCCCTCTCATCGCCCTGATGCAGGATCAGGCGGCGAGCTTGCAGCAGGCCGGAATCGCCGCCGCATTTCTCAACAGCTCGCTTGCTTACCCGCTTCAGCGCGACATTATGGGCCGGGCGCAGAAGGGCGAATTCCGTCTGCTGTACCTTTCGCCGGAACGCCTGGTCCGGGATGATGTGCTCGACTGGCTGAAGCGCGTCCCGGTGGGATTTTTCGCCATCGACGAGGCGCATTGTATTTCGGAATGGGGGCACGAGTTCCGGCCGGAGTACCGGCAATTGCGGGCGCTGCGGGAATGGTTTCCCGAAACGCCGATCGCCGCGTTCACGGCCAGCGCGACGCGAGCGGTTCGGCACGACATCGTCGCTCAACTGCGGCTCCGCGATCCTGCGAAAGTGGTGATGAGTTTCCATCGGCCGAACCTGCGCTACATCGTTCGGCAATGTGGCCCGAGAGAGCAGGACAAGCTGCTGGCGGCAGCGCTTGAGCACTACACGGAAGGCAACGTGATTCTGTACGCACCGACCGTTAAGTCGGTGGACGAGACGGAGGCGGTGCTTTCGCGGCGAGGTTTGCCGGTGGTCGCCTATCACGGCCAGATGGAGACGAAGACCCGGCAGCGCAACCAGGAAATCTGGATGTCCGGCGAGAAGCGGATTCTGGTGGGGACGATCGCGTTCGGGCTGGGGATCAACAAGCCCGACGTGCGCGCGGTGCTGCATCTTTCGCTGCCGAAATCGCTCGAACAGTATTATCAGGAAGCTGGGCGCGCCGGCCGCGACGGGCTTCCCGCGGATTGTGTCCTGCTGTGGCAGAAGCGCGACATCGGTCTGCTGGCGCACTTCATCCAACAATTGCAGGATCCGGGCGAGCGGGAGCGATCCTGGCAGCGCTATCACACGATGCGCAAGTTCGCGGAGGGCGACCAGTGCCGGCATCGCCATATCTGCACGCATTTCGGCGAGACTCCGAAATGGGAACGCTGCGATGCCTGCGACATCTGCGGAACGGAATTGGACTGGATCGGCGAAGCGGACCGGGCGCCGGAGCCGGCTTCGCGAGTGCGGCGCAAGCTCACGGTTGCCGCGGAATCGATCGAGGAACCCATTGACGCCGGCTTGCGTGACTCTCTCCGCGAATGGCGGCGCAATCTCGCGAAGGAGCTGAGCATGCCAGCTTACATCATTCTGCACGACGCTACGATCGACGCCATCTGCCGCCGTCTGCCGCGCAGTATTGCGGACCTATGCGAGGTCCCAGGGATAGGTGAGCGGAAAGCGGAACGCTACGGGGCGGGTATTCTTGGGATCGTCGCCGGCAAGCGCGGCGCTACGAAGGCAGCGAATAATCTTTAAACTGTTCGCGCAGGGCGCGTTTGTTGAATTTTCCGACGCTGGTCTTGGGAACCGCGTCGATGAACACGACATCGTCCGGCAGCCACCACTTGGCCACGCGATCTTTCAGGAAATCGAGGATCTCTTCCTTGGCGACCTGGCCACGATATTGCGGCAGGAGCGCCACGGCGGCGACTGGCCGTTCCTGCCATTTCGGATGTGCGATCGCGATCACGGCGGCTTCCATCACTTTGGGATGCGCCATGATGGCGTTCTCCAGGTCGACACTCGAAATCCATTCGCCGCCGCTCTTCACCAGATCTTTCGTGCGATCCATGATCTGGATGTAGCCTTCCGCATCGATGGTGGCGACGTCGCCGGTGCGGAACCAGCCGTCCATGAACGATTCCTGCTGGCCGCGCTGCTCTCCGCGCGGATCGTTGTAATAGCCGCTGGTGACCCAAGGTCCGCGCGCCTGAAGCTCGCCCATGGTGGCGCCATCCCACGGGAGTTCGGTTCCCATTTCGTCGACGATGCGGATGTCGACGCCAGCGACGGGCAAGCCGTGCCGGGCGAGAAGGTCGTAACGTTCCTTCCCGGTCATCGATTCGAGGCTGCTCTTCAACGCCATCACGGTGGCGATCGGAGTGGTTTCGGTCATGCCCCAGGCGAGCATGAACCGGATGCCGTACTTCTGTTCATACCATTCGACAAATTGACGCGGCAGGGCGGAGCCGGCGGCGACGATGGTCCGCAGACTGGAAATATCGTGTTTCTCGTGCTCGAGAAAACTGTACAGACCCATCCACAGAGTGGGGACGCCGGCGGTGAACGTCGCGCGCTCGCTTTCGATCATCTGGGCAATGTCGGCGGGTTGCAGGTGACGGCCGCTGAAGACGATCTTTGATCCAGTCATTACCGCGGCGTAGGGAATGCCCCAGCCGTTGGCGTGAAACATGGGGACCAGTTGCAGAACCGTGTCGCGCTCGCTCAACGCGAAGCCGTCGGCCATGCAGAGGCCATAGCTGTGCAGGACCAGAGAGCGGTGCGAGTACAAGACTCCCTTCGGATGGCCGGTGGTGCCCGACGTATAACAGGTCGCGGCGGCGTGGGTTTCCGGGAGATCGGGCCACGGATACGGCGTCGCGGGAGCGGCCGCCAGCAACTCTTCGTAGCCGCCGGTGTCGTCGAGAAGGACGACCTCTTGCACACCGGGAAGTTCGCCGCGAATCGGGTCGAGCAGGCTCGCGATCGACGCGTCGGCGAAGATCACACGATTGTCGGCGTGATTGATGATGTAGGCAAGCTGATCGCTCGCCAGGCGCAGATTCAACGTGTGCAGCACGGCGCCGTAGCAGGTCACGGCGAAATACAGTTCCAGATGGCGGTAGCTGTTCCAGCACAGCGTGCCGACGCGATCGCCAGGCTTGACGCCCATGCGCTCCAGCGCCCAGGCGAGCCGGTGAACGCGAGCGTGAAACTCGGCGTAAGTGTAACGATGCATGCCCGTGTCTGTTTTAGACGCGATTTCCTTCGCCGGGTACAAGCGCGCCGCACGTTCCAGGAGGGGTGTGAGCGTCAGCGGCGTATTCATCATCAGGCCCGTCATATTTATACCCGGCACTTATTCACCTCGTAAACGGCGACGTAGCCACAGCCGACGACGGCCAGGAACATCCCCAGCACTTCGCTGTCGCCGAGATTCAACTCTTCATAGCCACCGATCAACACTCCGATCATCACCGCGATGGCCGCGTGCAGCAGCCAGCGTTCCTTAGAACCGGTGGCTGAATGACGCAGCGCCCCGATGAAATCCGCGAGAGCCCACACCAGCATCCAAACCAGCGCGAGCATCGCAGGCACACCGCGTTCCGCCGCGTAGTGAATATACATGTTGTGAAGATGGCCGTAATATCCCGGCGGCAGCGGCAGCCTGGTTCCCGGCGGAAGATACGCGAGATGCTGCGGACCGACTTGCTCCGGGCCGACGCCCAGCAGCGGATGCGCTTTGATCATTTCCCATCCGATGGCTCGGCAGATGGCGCGATGCGCATTCGAATCGAGCGTGCCGTGGGGGCTGACGGCGGATACCACGCGGTCGCCTATCTCGAACGGATTCACCAGCACGACAATGGCGACCAACACAGGAATCGCGAGCAGCGCCCATCGCTTCCAGAACCAGATGAGGTACGCGCCGCCGATCGCGGTCGCCAGCCAGACGCTGCGGGTTTCGGCGGCCAGCAGGGCAAACTTGATCACCGCGCCCGCGCAGATCAACCAGGCGATCGTCCACCTGGTTTCTTTTGCGAAAAACACCAGAGCGCCGATGATGAGCAGCGCGATCATCATCTGGCCGCTGAACGTCATCCAGTGGCTCATGAATCCGGTGATCCGGTCGCCGACGTAAGCGAGATAGAAATCCTTGTGCTCGTCCTTGGCGTCCTGGTACTTGTTGTAGAACTGATTGAGCGCCCAGGCGGCGGAAAGCGACGCGGCGAGCGTCCAGCCGAAGGCCACCCAGCGGATCTGCGCAACCGTACGAAACGACGCGGTCACGATAACGACCATCAGGTAAACGTAGAATTTCTTGACTTGCGGAAAACCCTGACGGGCGTGTCCCGACGCCAGCAAAGATACGATCGTCCCCAGCACAAAAATCGAGAACGGGAGCCAGATTCGCGGGACATTCCACTCGGCGCGCGTCGCGATAAGGGCGACCAACGCGGCCCCCATAAGAATCTCGAATGCGGCGATAGAGACGACCGTGGAAATTGCTGCGGCGCCTGCCAGATACATCGGCACAAGGCCGCGGCGAAATGGATCCATGCTTACCGGTCAGGTTAACGCACTCATGATACTGTATTACTTCTTGTCCCGAAGTACCAATTCATATGCCCCTTGTCTTAAGTGAAGCAGTGGTTCGCGAACTCCTGTCGATGCCCGATTTGATCGCCGCGATGGAGGGCGCATTAGCGGCGTTTTCCGCCGGCACCGTCGTGCAGCCGGTGCGGACCGTTCTTGAAGTCGGCGAGCAGCACTCGTTCTTCGGCCTGATGCCGGCGTACGTTCCTTCGGCCCCGGCCATGGGCGCGAAGCTGGTGACGGTGTATCATTCGAACCTCGAACGCGGGTTGCCGTCGCATCTGGCGACCATCGTACTGCTCGACCCGGCGACCGGGGGGCTGGAAGCAATTCTCGACGGCCGCTACATCACGGAGGCGCGAACCGCGGCGGTCTCGGCCGTTTCGGCAAAGAAGCTGGCGCGCGGGGATTCGCGGGTTCTGGCGATCCTGGGTTCGGGCGTGCAGGCACACAGCCACGTAGAGGCGTTGGGGCATGTTCTGAAGTTCAGCGAGATCCGCGCGTGGAGCCCGACGCGGGCGAATCTGGAAAATTTCGCACGCGCAACGGGTGCGCGGGCGATGGACTCCGCCGAGGCCGCGGTTCGCGGCGCCGACGTGATTGTCCTGGTGACGGCTTCGCCCACGCCGGTGCTGGAAAATTCCTGGGTGAAGCCGGGAGCGCATGTGATTTCGGTGGGCGCGTGCCGGCCGACGCAGCGCGAGATGGACCCGGCGCTGGTCGCGCGCGCTCGTCTGTTCGTCGATTCCCGCGCCGCGGCGCTGAAGGAGTCGGGAGATGTGGTGATGGGAATCGC
Source organism: Rhizomicrobium sp. (assembly GCA_035308485.1). GTDB lineage: Bacteria > Pseudomonadota > Alphaproteobacteria > Micropepsales > Micropepsaceae > Rhizomicrobium. Next base: position 7,059 of record DATGGN010000218.1, on the reverse strand, counting down.
CGAGGGGCGCTTCGACGCGAATCACATTGTCGCGGAACTCGGGGACGCGACCGCCAAGCGCCAGTCATCGGAAGAAGTGACGATTTTCAAATCGCTGGGGCTGGCGGTGGAAGACGTCGTGGCGGCGAGTCTCGCGCTGGAGCGCGCCAAGAAAATGAATCGGGGAGTGGCGATATGAAACTCGCGCTGATTGCCATCGCGGCGGCGTCCGGCCTGATGGCGCAAACCTACGATGTGGTTTTGAGCGGTGGCCGCGTTATGGATCCCGAATCCGGTCTCGATGCCGTCCGCAACGTTGGAATCCGCGGCGGGCGGATCGCGGCCATCGCGGCAACGCCGCTTCAGGGCACGACGGTCATCGACGCAAAGGGGCTGGTGGTCGCGCCCGGATTCATCGATTTGCATTCGCATGGCCAGGATGACGAAAACTATCGCTTTAAAGCTCGGGATGGCGTGACCACCGCGCTCGAGCTGGAAGTCGGCGTGTCGCCGGTGAACGCCTGGTACGCCGCGCGCCAAGGCAAGGCGCTGATTAATTTTGGAGCGAGCGCCGGTCATATTCCGGCGCGAATCGCGGTGATGCACGATCCTGGAACGTTTCTGCCTACGGGTCCGGCCGCGCACCGGCGGACAACGGCGGAGGAGCGGCATGAAACCGAGCAGTTGCTGCGCAAGGGGCTGGACGAAGGCGCGCTGGGAATCGGAATCGGCATCGCTTATGTGCCCGCGGCCACGCATCCGGAAATCTTGAGCGTCGTCCGTATCGCCGCCGATCGAAAGGTTCCCTGTTTCGTCCACATCCGGTCACCGGGAGCGATCGAGCCAGGCTCCGTCGTCGAATCGGTGGAAGAAATGATCGCCGACGCGGCGGTGACCGGCGCGTCGATCCACATGGTCCACGTTACCAGCATGGCGATGGGGCAGACGGGGCTCGCGATTGAGATGATCGAGGGCGCGCGGAAGCACGGGGTCGACGTAACGACGGAAGCGTATCCTTACACAGCGGGGCAGACTCGGCTCGATTCTGCTGTGTTCGATGAAGGCTGGCAGCAGAAGCTTTCGATTACGTACAAGGATCTGCAATGGGTGGCGACGGGGGAGCGGCTCACGGCGGAGACGTACGCGCGATATCGCAAAGAAGGCGGCAGTGTAATCTTGCATGCGATTCCCGAAGAAGCGGCTCGGCAGGCGGTGGCGAATCCGGATGTGATGATCGCGAGCGACGGATTGATCGCGGGCGGCAAGGGGCATCCGCGCGGTGCGGGCACCTATGCTCGCGTGCTGGGGCATTATTCGCGCGATGAGAAAATCGTGCCATTGATGACGGCGGTTCGCAAAATGACGCTGCTTCCGGCCAGGCGCTTAGAAGCTATGGCGCCGCAGATGAAGTTGAAGGGACGGATCAAGGTCGGCGCGGACGCGGATGTTACGGTGTTCGATGCCGCCCGCGTCATCGACAAGGCCACGTTCGAAAAGCCGGATCAGTATTCGGAGGGCATCACGCACGTACTGGTCAACGGAGTTCTAGTGGTGCGCGACGGCAAAATCGTCGAAGGCGTGAAGCCGGGCACGGGGATCAAGTCTCATTGAGGCAACGGCGGAGCCGCGCGTAAGCGCTCCAGCATTGCGCGGCGGGTTTCATCCGGCCGCAATCGCAGCGCTGTTTCGATTTCAGCGATTGCGTCCGCGCGGCGCCCAGGCAAGCTCGCCAGCGCGATCCCGAGGTTGTAATGTGCGTCGGCGAGATTGGGGTCAATGCGCAGCGCCGCCGTCCATTCCGGGATGGCGTCTTCCAGACGCGATGCGGCCAGCGCGTTTCCCAAGTTGTAGTGCGCGTCCGCCCGATCCGGTTGAATCCGGATCGCGGACTGATATTCGGCGATTGCTTCCGGAAGGCGGCCGGGAATGCGAGCCAGCACGTTCGCGAGGCTGATGTGGACGTTTGCCTGATGTAACGCCTTCGAATAATCGGGCGGATAGCGAAGCGCGGATTGATACTCGACCATCGCTTCCGGGAGACGGCCGGTGAGCGCCAGAGTTTTTCCCAGGTTGTAATGCGCCTCCGCGTAATCGGGGCGGATGCGGAGCGCGGCTTCAAATTCAGCCTTCGCTTCGGGAAGAGCGCTCGAGGCTTGCAGGAACGAATTGCCCAGATTGTTGTGAGCCCGCGCGCTTCCCGGCGAAACGGTCACGGTGCTGGTCCAAAGGCTGCGGTCATCTTGCCAGTCCAAGTTGCGCGCGTAGGTGCGCGCGGCGAGGGCGACGCATAGCGTGCCGATCACGGCCCAGAAAGCCTTCGCGGGCAGAAAACGGATCGCGATTACCGCGCATCCGGCGAGGCCGACGGAGGGCAGATACATGAATCGCTCTCCCATGATGCTGCCGATGATCACGATCAGGTTCGAAACGGGTGCGAACGCGATCAAGAAGAACCCGAGAAAGAACAACAGCGGCGGCAGCGTCGCACGCCACCGGATGGCGAGCGCAATTGCGCCTACAAGCGCAGCCAGGATCATGAGTGGGATAATCCCGGTGGCCAGGGGAACCGAGTTGTACGAATAGTCGGCAGACAGGTGCGCGGGCCACGCGAACAGCCAAAGAAACTTCCCGGTCACGTTGATAGCCGTCAGCCGGGCGGTCCAGAAATCCGCGGCGATCAGCGGATTTTCGCTGAAGACTACGTGCATTCGCGAGGGCAATGCCGCGCGCATGTACGCGAACAGGGCGATCGGCAATGCGACGGCGCCGTAAGCGGGCAAGCGGTCGCGCCAGGTCCAGCGGGACGGCCACGCCAGGTCGTAGAGCAGCATGATCCCAGGCAGGACCACGCCGCTTTCTTTTGAGAAGAGGCCGACGGTTTGCGCCGCGGCGAGGGCGGTCAGCCACGCCCATTTGCGCGGACCTGCGGACGGGACGCGAAGGTAACAGAGCAAACCTGCGAGTACACCGAACGCGGCGAGAAGATCCGCGCGTCCGACGATATTGGTGACGGACTCGGTCAGCAGCGGATGTACGCCCCACAGGGCGGCCAGAGCTAGCGCGAGTGGCGGGTCGCCGAGGATGGCCACGCCCAAGCCGTAAACCAGCGCGACGTTCGCCGAATGCAGCGCAAGGTTGATCCAGTGATAACCCGGCGGCCGTGTTGCGTTGTCGAATGCGGCGTAGTTCATCAGATAGGAGAGCGTTGTGACCGGGCGATACAGGCCCGAAGTCGGGTTGGCGTACCAATAATCTCCGGTCAGAATGAGGCGGACGTTGTTGGGCGTCGCTTCGCGGATGCGCGGGTCCTGTCCGATGATCGCGGCGCTGTCGAAGACCAAGCCGGCCTCAAAGGAATTGGAATACGCCACGGCGACGAAAATCCAAAGCGCCGCGATTCGCCACCCATGCACTCGCAGGAATCCACGGTTTTCAGAGGGCAAATTCGCTTCGGGCTTTCGACTCTTTCGCAACTCAGGTGTCAGTATAACGTTCGGGATATGCTGAAACAGTGCGTCACATTGCCGTCCTAGCCGCTGCGCTCCTTGCTGGATGCGGGGCCGGGCATCCGGCGGCGTCCAATGCAACCGATCAGCCCTGGTACGCGCAGACCGTGGAGCAGGTGGCGGGGATGAATCGTGACGCGGACCGGCTCTTTCAGAGCGGCAAGGGCGATCAGGCTGCCGCGCTCATCGAAAAAGCACAGCCGTTGGTGAAGCGGCTGCTGGATGTTCCGCATCCGACGTTAGGGGCCAGTGAAGCGGCGTCCGATCTCGACGATCTGTACGGGCGTATGCTGCTGTCCAATCGTCATTACGGCTGGGCGCGGCTGCTGTTCCAGAAAAACCTGTCGCGCTGGAAGCATTACCAGCCGTCGACGCCTGAAACCGAGCGGCGGGTGAAGCTGGCGGCCGATGAGATCGAAGAGTGCGACCGGCATATTTTACAGTGACCCGGCCACCCGGTCGCTAGCGCTCGCGGCTCGGTGTCGACGTTAGGTGATCGATCGCCGGCACTACACCTAATGCCCTGGGGACAGAAAACGGCCGATGTTTTCGTTCAGGAATTTTGCGTCGGCGGGATTGCTGGCGGCTCCGGCAGTGTGGCCCCATAGCGACGGGATCGGCATCAGGGTAACGCCGGGGATGAAGGCGGCTTCGTAACGTGCGTCGCCGAGGGGGAAATAGAGATCGGTTTCTGATGGCATGTACAGGAGCGGGACTTTGATCGACCGCAGCGCGCGCTCTACATCGCCGTTGAACCCTGGTGTGGTTCCCACGTCGTGCTTCTCCCAGGTTCGGGCTTGCAGGATATAGTCGTTGGCGTCGGCGCTGAAGCGAGTGCGGTAGCGGTTCAGCGCCTGCTCGAAAGTGGTCCCGGCGGGCATGGTGGTGCGCCACAGTTCCCGGCGCCACCACTCCTGCGAATATAGCCATGCGGCCCACACCGTACCGAAAGCCTCCAGGCCTTTCGCGGGTGGCGCTTTGTAATCGCCGCCCTGAAACGCGACGTCGGCGGTAAGCGCGGCGATCTGTCCTTCCAGGCGAACAAATCCATGCGGGTAGGTTTTCGCGGTCCCGGACGTCGCGACGATCCGGTCGGCAAAGGTCGGATAACTCACCGCCCACTGGAAAGCCTGCTGCGCGCCCATGGAGAAGCCAACGATGGCGCGAAGGTGCGTGATCTTGAGTTCTTCCGTCAGCAGGCGATGCACGGCGTCCACGTTGTCGCGGATGGTCATCACCGGAAATCGAGGACCGTGGAAAGGCTCCGGCGTATTGCTGGGAGACGACGAATGTCCGTTGCCGAATAGCTCTGTTGCAACCAGAAAAAGCTTCGATGGATCGAGCGCGCGGTCTGCGCCGATCAGCCATTCATAGCCGTGATGGTTGGCCATGTAATGCGATGGCAGAAGCACGGCATTGTCTCCCGCGGCGTTCAGATGGCCGTAGGTTCCGTAGACGATGTGCGCTTCCGGAAGCGTCACGCCGCTCTCGCTGTGGAAGTTCCGAATGACGAACTCATGACGCTCGGCCGCCGGGGCGGGGCTGGACGAGGTCTGCCCATAACTCAGCGCCATCGCGCCTAGCAGAAAAATGACCTTGTTCATGTTCACCGATCTTACCCTGGCTCAAGTTGGGCCTGCTAATTTGGAAGGAATGCTTAAGTCGACCATTTTTCGCGAGTACGATATCCGCGGCGTCGCGGACACGGAGCTCGCGAGCGCTGACGTTGCCGATCTGGGGCGCGGCCTGGGAACGCTGTTGCAGCGGCGCAGTGGACCGAAGATCAATCTGGGCCGCGATTGCCGATTGAGCTCGCCGCGGCTTCATGACGCGCTTCTTGAAGGGCTGATCGCGTCGGGTTGCGACGTTTCGGATATCGGCGTGGTGCCGACGCCGCTGCTATATTACTCGGCCGTGCATCTTAAAGCGGACGGCGCCGTGATGATTACGGGCAGCCACAATCCCGCGGAGTTCAACGGATTCAAGACGGTCTGCGGATCGGGAACGATTCACGGCGAGGACATTCAAGAAGTCCGCCGGATCATCGAGTCGCGCGATTTTGCGAGCGGTCGCGGCCAGCAGCGCGAAGTCAGCGTGGCGGATGCGTACGTGGACGAGATCACGTCGCAATTCGGATGGGATCGCCGCATCAAAGTGGTGCTGGATGCCGGAAACGGCACGGCAGGGCCGATCATGCATCGGATTCTGGAGCGGCTGAATTGCGATGCCGGCGAACTCTTCTTCGAGATGGACGGGCACTTTCCGAATCATCATCCCGACCCGACCGTTCCTTCGAATCTCGCGCAATTGCAGGCCGGCGTGAAGGCCCGGAAGGCGGATCTTGGAATCGCGTTCGATGGCGATTCCGACCGCATCGGCGCCGTCGATGAAAACGGAAAAGTCATCTACGGCGATATGCTGCTTCTGATCTACGGCCGGGAGATCCTGACGCGTAAGCCCGGCGCGACGTTTATCGGCGAAGTGAAGTGCTCGCAGATTCTCTACGACGAGCTGAAGCGCCTGGGCGGGAACCCGATCATGTATAAGACCGGACACTCGCTGATCAAAGCCAAGATGAAACAGGAGCACGCGGAGCTGGCCGGAGAAATGTCCGGTCACATGTTTTTCGCCGACCGGTATCACGGCTACGACGACGCCTTGTACGCGGCTTGCCGGCTGATGGAAATTGTGGCGCAAAGCGGGAAGCCGCTCTCCGCCCAGCTTGCTGGATTGCCGGAGACCGTCTCGACGCCGGAGATCCGCATCGATTGCCCGGACGAAGTGAAGTTTCAAGTGGTCGAGCGCGTGGCGAAGCACTTCAAAGGGACGCACCAGGTGATCGATGTCGATGGTGTGCGCGTGCTGTTCGAACACGGCTGGGGACTGCTGCGCGCGTCGAACACGCAGCCGGTGCTGGTGATGCGGTTCGAAGCGACGAGCGAAGCTCTTCTCGAAAAGTATCAGAGCGAGATGGAACTGGTGCTCGATCGGGCGAAAAGCGCGGTCGGGGCTTAGCGATTCAGGATTCTCCAGATTCCCCAGCCGGCGATGGGGAATAGCGCCGCCACTCCAAACGCAGCGTCATACGAATGAAGATCGAAGAGTCTTCCGATGCCCGGCATGACCAGGGCGTTTACCGCCGACCAGCTTCCCGCGCCCAGGCCCGCGATCCAGCCTGAGTGGCGCATCGAATAGCGGCTGGCCGCATACGCCACTGCGCCGATGATGAATCCGGCGGAAGTGAACATCGCAAGGAACAAGAGCGCGAGCGCCGCTCCGAACGATGTGACTCTCGAAGCCGCCGCTAAAGGCAAGCTCAGAAAAGTGAGCAGGAGAAACAGGCGCCGCAGAGCCGGGATGGAAACGCCGGCTCCGCAAAACCGGTCGATAATCCAGCCCCAGAAGAAATAACCGACTTCCCAGCCGAGGGGCGGAATCCACAGCACGGTGCCGATCTCGATTTGCGATTTATGCATCGCGGCGCTCAGGTACAGGGCCGATTGATAAAGGACGAACGCCGCCGGGAATGCTCCCAGCGCGTAAGCGGAGAGAAAGCTCCACAAACGGCCGTCGG
>DATGGN010000217.1:0-3054 GCA_035308485.1 Rhizomicrobium sp. | reverse complement strand
GACCTTCAGGCGCACCTTGTCGTTCGACAGCTTCGAAAGCAGGTCCGTGAGAACTTCGACCGACCCGCCCACATCGCCCTTCAGGATGATGTTGAGTTCTTTCGTGCCGGCGGTCTTCAACTGCTCGGCGAGACCCTCGAGCGAAACGCGGGAACTCTTCGCCAGTGCGGCCTCACGAGCTTTCTGCTCGCGGTACTCGGAGATGCCGCGTGCCTTGTCGCGATCGGCAACGACCACGAACTGATCGCCGGCTTGCGGCAGGCCTTCCATGCCGAGAATCTCTACCGGGGTCGACGGCGGAGCCTCTCCCAGCTGCGCACCGCGATCGTCGAACATGGCGCGAACTTTGCCGTAGACGTTGCCCACGACGAAGTTATCGCTGGCGCGCAGAGTCCCGTCTTGCACGAGAACCGTCGCGACCGGGCCGCGGCCGCGATCGAGTTTCGCCTCGAGGACGACACCACTCGCGGAACGCTCGGGATTCGCGCGCAGCTCCTGCAGATCCGCCACCAGGCAGATCATTTCCATCAGAAGGTTCAGGTTTGTTTTCTTCTTGGCGGAAACATCGACGAAGACCGTCGTCCCGCCCCAGTCTTCCGGCATCAGGCCACGATCGGCGAGTTGCTTCTTCACGCGATCGGGCATCGCTTCCGGCTTATCGATCTTGTTGACCGCCACAATGATCGGAACTTCTGCAGCGTGTGCGTGATCGATGGCTTCCAGAGTCTGTGGCATCACACCGTCGTCCGCCGCTACAACCAGGACGACGATGTCGGTGGACTTGGCGCCACGCGCACGCATGCGCGTGAATGCCTCGTGACCGGGCGTATCGAGGAACACAATCTCGCGGCCGTACGCCGGAGATTCCTTGTCCTGAATCTGCACTTTGTACGCGCCGATGTGCTGCGTAATTCCACCGGCCTCGCCCTCCGCCACGCTCGACGACCGGATCGAGTCGAGCAAGGTGGTCTTGCCGTGGTCGACGTGACCCATGATGGTGACGACCGGAGGACGCGGAATCGCTTCCGTCGCGCCTTCTTCGCCGGCACCGGCCGCATCCGCGATTTCCTTCTGCGCTTGCTCTTCAAAGCTGATGACGTTCGTGTCGGCTCCGAAGAAGCGCGCCATTTCGCTGGCCAGTTCCGCATCGAGCGTCTGGTTGATGGTGGCAAACACTCCGCGTGAGAGCAGTCGCGCAATCAGATCCTTGGCGCGGATGTCGAGCTTCTCCGCGAGATCCTTGACGCTGATACCTTCCGTGATCGTGATGCTGCGCGTGATCGGCTGCGGCTCGTTCGATAGCGAGAGACGCGGCGGCGGAACATAGCCCTTCATCGGGCCTTCCTTCACACCGCGTGGCACGTAGCGCTGTCCCGGACGTCGAGACGGACCACCGGGTCGGCTGCCTGGACGCGTCGGCCCAGGAGGTGCCATAGGCGCCCCGGGCCCAACACCAAGCGGCCGCGCTCCCGTCGGAGACTGCCGCGTCGGATGCATCGGACGCCGCTCTCCCGGGCGCAATGGCGGACGAGGCGCTCCAGGCATCTGAGGCCGCTGACGCTGGAAGATCGGCTGGCCCGGCACAGGACGTCCCGGCGCAGGCCGCATCGTCGAACCAGTCTGAACACTCGGCTGAACCGGCTTCGGCGGCGGAGCCTTGTAGACAGGCCGCGGCCCGGTTTGCGGGACAATCATGCGCGGCGGTGGAGTCGTCGGAGCTGCTGGTCTTGCCGGAGCAGCCGCGACGGGCTGCGGTGGCGGTGCACTCTGTGGCGGAGGAGCTGTGACAGCCGGCGCAGGCTGGACGTTCGTCTCCGCGACTGGTGCCGGAGGCACTGGTGGCGTCGCCGGTCGAACCGGCGGTGCAGGTGCTGCAGGCATGGTCGCCGCCGGCGTTGCTGCCGGAGTAGCAGGCTTCGGAGGTGAAACCACGGGCGGCGCGGGCGGGCGAATAATCGGCGCGGGCGGCCGCGTGGTTTGCGGCGTGATGAAACGAGGCGCAGGCGGCGGAGGCGTTGCGGGCTTCGCTGCCGGAGGCGGCGTCGCAGGCGCAGTCGTTGCCGCAGGCGGAGTGGCCGCTGCAGGCTTTGCTTCAACTGTCGTGGGACGTGGTGCCGGCGGACGCGGTGGTGCCGCGGGTATAGCGGGCGCTGCAGCCTGTTGTTTCTGTGTGATTAGCTTCAGTACGTCACCTGGCTTAGAGATGTGCGAGAGGTCGATTTTGGTCTTGATTTCGTCCGGCTCACGCCCGGATCGCGATGTACGCGACGACGAACTTGCTTCGGCGGAAGCGCGGAAGTGGGACCGCACCTTTTCCGCCTCATGGTCCTCGAGCGAACTGGAGTGCGTTTTCTTCTCGGTGACTCCAACTTCGGTGAGGACATCAAGGATGGCCTTGCTCTTGACTTCCAGTTCCCTGGCCAGATCGTTGATTCGAATCTTACTCATCTACCCTTTCTTTGCCCCGCCCCTGCTCCCTAAGTCTTCATAGCAACCTCGCGGAGTCAGCGTTGCACACCGCCCAGCCGCTCACGCGACCAGCGCGGAAAATCGCGGTCATTCCTTTGGTTCGGCGGGAGCTTCTTCTTCTCCGCCCTCGGCTTGCGCGGCTAGATCATCGACGGCACCGGGCTCCGTCTCCTCGGCCGCTGTTGCGACTTCCTGATTCTCGCCTTCGATCGGCGGCGCTGCGGCAACTTCTTCCCCAGCCGCTTCCTGCGCTTCCCCCTCGGGCAACGGCGTGCCTTCGCCGCCTTCAAGGCTGGAAAAGTAATTATTGACCGCCAAACTGATTTTTTCCACAGTTTTAGGGCCAATTCCCTCGATTGCCTCAAGCTGCTCGGGGGTCATGTCGGCCAGCGCTTCCACCGTACCAATCCCGGCAGCCGCCAGCTTCTCGATCAGTCCCTCGCCTAGGCCTGGCACGTTCTCAAGTGGCGTAGCCGTCTGCGAAGTCAATGCCGACATCTGCTGTTCGACTTCCTGCCGCTTCTCTTCCTCGCTCTTGATATCGATCTTCCAGCCCAGCAGCTTGGCCGCAAGCCTTACGTTCTG
>DATGGN010000216.1:0-9381 GCA_035308485.1 Rhizomicrobium sp. | reverse complement strand
CGAGCTTGAGCATGCTGTCGGCCGCGCGCGGATTATCCGGATACTTCTTCAGCTCCTCCGCAAAGGCGCGGGCCGCGGTCGGAAAATCCTTCTGCACAAAGGCGATGTCGCCGACCCAGTACACGGCCTGCGGTGCAAGCTCGTCGTCCGGATAGCTGTCGGCGAAGCCGCGGAACGCGGCGCGCGCTTCGTCGTATTGTGCTCTGGCGAGCATCGTCAGCGCCTGCTCGAATTGCGGCCGTCTGTCGATGGACGCCAGTTGTTGATTTGGCGGCGCCTGGTTCTGTTGCGAAAGGTCGCCGCGGGGAAGCGTCCCGAGAACACCGGGCGGTGGCGCCAGATGTACGTTGCCGCCTGCGGAGGGAGGTGGCGTGCCGGTCGGCGAACTCGAACCCCCGCATGGCAGTGCATTTTCTTCGCCGGGCGCGGTGCTCGCGCCGAGCTGCTGGGCGGCCAGCGCGCAAATCTTGTAGTCGAAATCCTTCCGCATCCGGGCGATCTTGTCGTTGAACTCACCGACACGATGGTCGAGTTCTTCCATCTGCCCTGTCAGGCGCTGCAATGTCGCTTCCAGATCGCCCACCCGCTGATTGAGCGTGTAGATGCTCGAATCCTGCGCCTGCTCCTTTTGGAGCCGCGCGGCTTTTTCCTCGTCGCTCTCGCCGAAGAGTTGCGCCACCCGCGTGTCGCCGCCGTTCCCGGTCAGCGTCTCGACCTCCTGCGAAAGGTGCTGCGCCTGTGCCTGGTCCGCGGACAGCCGCGCCGCGAGATCGTTTTCCTGCGCTCCGCCGGCAGCCGGGCCGCACAGGATGCAGACAGCGGCAAATGCTCCTGCCGGGACGGTGGATTTCAGTATGGTTTTCAGAAGCATAGTCTACGCTCGCAACGCCGCGCCAAACCCGACGCCGATACTAAGCCGAAAATAGGGCGATTTGCGAAGCGAAAAGGCTTCGGGGCGCCCGCCAGAGCGAGCGCCCCGCCAGCGAAAAATACGTCAGGAGGTTGCGGCGCCACTCGTGATCGTGGTTACGCCGCGCCGGTTTTGCGCCCAGCAGGATTCGTTCGAATCCGTGCAGACCGGGCGCTCCTTGCCGTAGGAGATGGTTTCGACGCGCCCTGAGGGAACGCCAAGGCTGACAAGATATTCCTTCACGGCGTTCGCGCGCCGCGCCCCCAGGGCGAGATTGTATTCCCGCGTGCCCCGCTCGTCGCAATGTCCTTCGATGGTCACACGCACCTGCCCGTACTTCTGCAGCCACGCCGCCTGGCGCTGCAGGATGTCGCGGTCCTCGCTGGTGATCGCGTACTTGTCGTACTCGAAATGCACGGTGTCGCCGACGTTCACCCGGAAATCCTGAACGCTGCCCGGTACGACCGTGCTCTCGACCTGGCCCGGCACCGAGGCTGCCGGTGGCGGCGGCGGAGGCGGAGCCTCCGGAGCGGGCTTCGGTTTGCTCGCGCAACCGGCGACAAGCAGAACCGCTGCCATCGCTGCAAACTTCAGATTGTTCGACATGCTCATCATGAGACCGCGACTCCTCGAAGGCGCATCTCCCTGGTGCGGGGATAGCGCGAATGACACGGACGCGCGCACCTTTCGCGAAAGCGTGACCCCTGCCGAATCAACTCTAGGAACTCCACGCCTATTGGATCAAGGGCGACCACGCGGGATCGGAAGCGTCGCCGGGCGTTTGCACGCGGCGCTCGTTTCGACCCGTCACGTCGACCGACCAGATTTGTGAACCGTGCCCCCCGCGCAGCGTGCGCGAGAACATGAGCACACGACCGTTGGGTGCCCAGGTCGGGCCTTCATCCTCCCAGCCGTCCGTGATGATGCGTTCGCCCGATCCGTCGGGGCGCATCACGCCGATGCGAAACGCGCCGCCCGCCTGCTTGGTGAAGGCGATAAGGTCGCCGCGCGGACTCCACACCGGCGTCCCGTTTTTCCCGCCGCCGAAGCTGATGCGATGCACATTCGAGCCGTCGGCGTTCATGACGTACACCTGCTGCGATCCGCCGCGGTCGGATTCGAAGACGATCTGGCTTCCGTCCGGCGAATAGCAGGGCGACGTGTCGATGGCCGGGTCGGTGGTCAGCCGCGTTATGCCGCGCGTTCGCAAATCCATGGCGTAGATGTCCGAATTTCCGCGCTGCTCGAGCGTCATCACCACCTTGTTCCCGTCGGGAGAGAACCGCGGGGAGAACGTCATCGTCGGAAAATCACCCAGCATCTGCTGCCGGCCGGTTTCGAGGTCGAACAGATACACCCGGGGTCTGTTCGCATAATAGGACATGTACGCAATCATCTGCGCCGTCGGATTGAAGCGCGGCGTGAGGACGAGATAGTCGCCGCTTGTCAGAAAGGTGGGATTGGCGCCGTCTTCATCCATGATCGCCAGGCGCTTCTTCCGGTTCTTCAGCGGCCCGCTTTCCGAGATGAAGACGATCCTTGTATCGAAATAGCCCTTTTCGCCGGTAATCCTCTCGTAGATTTCGTCGGAGATGATATGCGCGATTCGCCGCCAGTTCGCCGCCGCGGTGTGATACTGCTTGCCCTGGCCGATCTCGTTTCCCGCAAAAACATCCCAGAGACGAAAATCCACGCGCAGCGTGCCGTCGGCATTCGTCGTTACCGCGCCGGGAACGAGCGCCTGTGCATTGATGACGCGCCAGTTCGCGAAATTCGGTACCGAATTGGTGTCCTTGATCTGTTCGACGAACGATTTCGGGTCGAGGGGCCGGAAGATTCCCGAGCGGTCGAGGTCGGCCCTGACGACACTCGCAATCTGCTGACCGACTGTCGCATCGCCGGGCTGGTCTGCTGCGAAGTCGGGAATGGCGATCGGCAGCGGCTGGATGTTGCCCTGGTTGACGTTCACCTGCAGCGCCGCCGAAGCGGACTGCACACCCGGGGTGAGAAGGACCATCACGACCGCACAGAGCGAGGCAATGAATTTCATGCGCGACTCCGAAGTTACTGACCGCTCAGCATGTTCCGCGGATCGAAAATGAAAGGATTGATCTCCCGCCACTCCTGGTACCGGTCTGCCGGCAATTTGAAAGGCGCACAGGTGTAGATCGCGCGCTTTGCGGCTTCGGCAGCCGCCTGCACAAACGGATCCCGACTCGCGGCACTGGCTGAATCTCCAGTCAATTGTGGCGGCTGTGCGACCGAGCCGTCGGGATTGAGAAAAAGATCGAAGCTCACGATGAGGCGCTCGGGATGTGGCGCCCCCACCGGGGGATTCCAGCACGGCTGAATTTGGCTGCGCAGTGCATCCTGCAGATCGGCAGTCATGGCCGTCTGTTCGCCGATCCCGTGCACCGTACGCGCGGCGCTGCGCGCATTGGGCGCAGCAGCCTTCTGCGAGGGCGCGACCTTGTTGAGAAGTGCCAGCACCTTGTCGACGTCGAAGCTCTTCTTTTCTTCCTGTTCCTTCGGCTTTTCCTCAGGTTTGGGTTTTTGTCGCAGGATTGGTCGCGGCGTGGGCGCGGGGAGCGGCTCTGCCGCCTCCTTCGGCTGTTCTTCGGCGGGCTGTGGCTGGGGCGGTGTCGGCGTCGGCATCACCTTGGGCACAGGAGGAGTCGGGGTCGGCGCAATGTGCGGCTGAGGGCGTACGGTGGCGCGTACGTTCGTCTTCGGCGCGATCGTCACGAGATCGACGGGCACGACCGGCGGCGACTGGTCGGCGATTTCGAGCCTGTGCGAAAAAGTGAACAGCGTTCCGGCAACGATGGCGCCGTGCAGCAGAACGGATGCCGCGAATCCGAGCGGAGAGCGGTTGTCGCCGGCGGGCCTTTCGCCCGAAAGCCTACTTCTTGCGCCGGTCGTTCTCAGGATTGGTTCGTGCGACATCCGTAACCAGACCGATATGCGTGAAGCCCGCAGCGCTGACGAGCGCCATAATCTGCATCACGCGCCCGTAATCGACCGCCTTGTCGCCGCGCACGAAAACGCGCTGGTCGTAGCCGTTCGCGGCAATCGCGGTCAGGCGCGGCACCAGGTCCTCTTCGGCGATGCGTGTGTTCTGGAGGTAGACGCTGCCGTCGCGGCGCACCGAGATCGTGAGCGGTTCGCGATCCTGACCGAGCGGCTGCGCTTTCGTCTTCGGCAGGTCGACGGGCACGCCGACGGTGAGAAGCGGCGCCGTCACCATGAAGACGATCAGCAGCACCAGCATCACGTCGACGAACGGCGTGACGTTGATTTCCGACAGCGGACGCCCGCGCCGGCGTCGCCCGATCTGCGCACGCTGCATGACCGCCGGCATTACGCGGCCACCGCCTTCTCATCGAGCTGGCGCGACAGAATCGCCGAAAACTCGTCGGCGAAACTTTCGAGGCGTCCGACGTAGCGCGCAATCTCGTTGACGAACTTGTTGTAGAAAACGACGGCGGGGATCGCGGCAAGCAGCCCCATCGCGGTCGCGAACAGCGCTTCCGCGATACCAGGTGCGACCACGGCCAGCGTGGTGTCATGGCGCGCGGCGATCGCCGAAAACGAATTCATGATTCCCCAGACGGTGCCGAACAGGCCGACAAACGGCGCCGTCGCGCCGACGGTCGCAAGGAATCCGAGCTGGCGCTCGACACCCTGCGATTCGCGCTGGATCGTGACCGACATCGCCTTGTCGATCCGGTCCTTGATGCTCCCGAGAAATTCGATGCGCGGTGGCCCGGTTTCGAACGCACGGCGCCATTCGCGAATGGCGGAGGCAAAAATTGCGACCATCGGATGGTCGATCCGGTGAACGTACTGCTGATAGAGATCATCGAGCGACGTGCCGGACCAGAAGTTCTTTTCAAACTTGTCGGCGCGGCGCCGGAGCGAGGCGAGCATCACCCATTTGTTGAAGATGATGGCCCACGACCAGAGCGAAGCGAGCGCCAGGATCGCCATCACGGTTTTCACGATGGGATCGGCACGCATGAAAAGCGAATAGACGGAAATATTGGTGAACCCCGGCCCCACGCTATTGCCGGTTTGCGTCACGTCGACCGGCGTGGTCGGCGCCGCCTCCGGCGTACCAAGCTGCTGCGACTGGACGCCGGGCCCGGTCGGTGCAGCCTGCGGCGTCCTTTGCGCAAAGGCGGTGTGAGCGGAAAAAACGAACAACAGAAAAACGAACGCCGCCGCCAATCGCGCTGTCGCCTGCGTCAGCCTCATTCGCGCCCCTCTCCGATGCTGTGAGATAAAACGGACAAAATGGAACGACTCATTCGCAGGGCGAAGCGTCGGCAATCGCGCATTCCATGATGGCCGAATTGCGGCAACGCGTCGATCATGCATTCGCGGAGGTCAAGAGCGGCCGCAATTTTGCACGTATGTCGTCGGGAATGCGCCGCGGTCTGCCGGTGAGTGTTACGACGCAGGCCTCGACGGCGCCATGCGCCAAAAGCTCGCCCGCACGATATATCTTTTGATCTGCCGTCATGCGCGCGCCCGAAAGCGAGGTCGCGCGCGTGTGTACTTCGACAAGTTCGTCGACGCGCGCCGGCCGGTAAAAGGTGAGCGAGGCGTTCCGCAGCGTCCATACCGTCGCCTCGTCGCCGTCCATCATCGCCAGCCGCAGGATTCCGGCACAGCGGAAGAATTCCGAGCGGCCGCGTTCCATGAAGCGCAGGTAATTGGCGTGGTACACCACGCCTGAAAGATCCGTGTCCTCGTAATAGACACGGATCGGCAGGATGTGGACGCGCTCTTCAAACCGCCCCCATCCCTGCTGTTCAACCATCGTCGTCGTCTTGCACAAAGAGCCCGAGCTGACCCGGATCGCGCTGCGGCGCTTCAAGACCGAGCTGCGCGTAGGCGGCGCCCGTGACCATTCGTCCGCGCGGTGTACGCTGGAGCAGTCCCTGCTGCAGGAGATAGGGCTCGACGATTTCCTCGATTGCGTCGCGCGCTTCGCCAAGCGCCGCCGCAATGGTTTCGATTCCGACGGGCCCGCCGGCAAAGGACTCGGCAATCAAGCGGAGATAGCGGCGGTCGAAGGCATCGAGACCGCGTCCGTCCACTTCGAGGCGCGTCAGCGCGGCATCGGCAACTCTGGCATCGATCCGCGCATGGCCGCCGACCGACGCGAAGTCGCGCACGCGTTTCAGGAGCCGCCCGGCAATTCTCGGCGTGCCGCGCGCCCGTGCGGCAATTTCCCGCGCGCCGTCGGCTGTCACATCGAGCGCAAAGATGCGCGCGCCGCGTTCGACGATCGCTTCGAGTTCGTCCGTCGCATAGAAATTCAGACGGATGGGGATGCCGAAGCGGTCGCGAAGCGGCGTCGTGATCAGTCCCGAGCGCGTCGTCGCGCCGACAAGCGTGAAGGGCTGAAGCGTGATCTTCACCGAGCGCGCGCTCGGGCCTTCGCCGATGACGAGATCGAGTTCGAAATCCTCCATTGCCGGATAAAGGATCTCCTCGACCGCCGGATTGAGGCGATGGATTTCGTCGATGAAGAGAACGTCGCGCGCTTCCAGATTCGTCAGGATGGCGGCGAGATCGCCGGCCCTCGCCAGCACCGGCCCCGAGGTGGAACGGAAATTCACCTCCAGTTCGCGCGCGACGATCTGGGCGAGCGTCGTCTTGCCCAGCCCTGGCGGTCCGGAGAACAGCACATGATCGAGCGCTTCCTTGCGCGCCCGCGCCGCCGCGATGAACACGGAGAGATTTTCGCGCGCCTGTTTCTGCCCGACGAATTCGGCGAGCCGCTTCGGGCGCAGGCTGGCCTCGAGCGCGTCTTCCTCGCGGCGCTCGCCGCCGACGAGGCGCGTTTGATCCGTGGCTGTCGCTGCCGCTCTCATGATTGATTCACGTGCACCATTCTAACGCGCCATGCCGCGCAGGCTCTCGCGAAGCAGGACTTCGGTCGGAGCGCCCGCGAACTCCTTCGCCGAACGCGCGACCGCTTCCGCCGCCTGCCCTGGCGTATAGCCCAGCTTGACGAGCGCGGCGACGGCATCGGCTTCCGGACCGCTTGGCCCAGCAATCGCGACGGCCATCTTCTCGTCCCCGGCCCCGCGCATCATCATCGACGGCGCCTTGTCCTTCAGTTCGGTGACGATTCGCGTGGCGAGTTTTGGGCCGACTCCCTGCGCGCGTCCGATGGCCGCCTTGTCGGAGAGTGCGATGGCGCGCGCGAGGTCGCGCGAAGAAAGCGCGGACAGCACGTTCAGCGCCACCCGCGCACCGACGTTCTGTACGGTCTGCAGCAGCCGGAACCATTCGCGTTCCTCGGCCGCCGCAAAACCGTACAGCCGGATCGCATCCTCGCTCACGCGCGTCTCGATCATCAGGCTCGCCGGCGCGCCCACCGTGAGCCGCGAAAGAGTCGAGGACGGGCAATAGACGAGATAACCAACGCCATGTACGTCGATGACCGCGTGATCCTCGCCGAGCGAATCCACGGTGCCGGCAAGCTTCCCGATCATGCGAGCGCCGCGGCGATTCGCGATTGCGTGGACGAAAGATGCGCGTGCGCGATGGCGAGCGCCAGCGCATCCGCCGCATCGGACGAATCGACGCGCGCTGCCGGGAGCAGGCGGCGCACCATCGCCTGTACCTGCTCCTTGCCGGCGTGTCCCACGCCGACGACGCATTTCTTCACGTGGTTGGGCGTGTACTCCGCCACCACGAGTCCCGCGCGTGCGCCCGCAAGCATGGCCACCGCGCGCGCCTGGCCGATCTTCAGCGCCGCCGACGGATCCTTGTGCACGAAGGCCTGTTCGATCGCGATCGCATGCGGCTGCAGCTGCATGATGGCGTCGAGCAGCGCGTCATGGAGGAGAAGGAGCCGGGTCGCGAGGCTGTCGTTCGCGGTGGTGGTCAGAACGCCATGCGCAACGTACGTGAGGCGCGTTCCCTCGATTTCGATCGCGCCCCAGCCCATGCGGGCAAGGCCGGGATCGAGACCCATGATGCGCACGCGCGCCATTCTTCGCCTGTCGAATCGCTCGCCTTCAGTTTCCGGGAGCCGCTCCGCCCGCGCAACCCGAATCGGCGATGATAGTGCGCGCGCGGGGGCTGCCCTCCCGACAATTCAACGAAAGACAAGCCAAATCAGGCCGACAAGGCAAAGCAACAACGCGCCCACAACAGGGATAATGCCTTCGCCTTCGAGCTCGACAAACCACGGAATTCGGATCTTCAGCTTGTTCACATTGAAATCGAGCATTAGGCGCGGCTTAGGCATCGTCCAAAGCCTCGGCATCCTTCCGAGCCCAGACAATGCTTTGATCAGCATGCGCGCGCAAAATTTCGTAGAGTTCGTAGGCTGCCGAAAGTCGCGGCAACCGCGCCATCAAAGTTTGCGACTCATTGCGAAATTTAATATCGCGAGGCCATGGCTCGCCGACGGCCCCACCATGCACACCGGAGATGGCAGAACGAAACAGCGCGCCGACTGCTTTTCTGCGCACAGATTCGCCGGCTCTGTCGCAGAGATCAAGGAAGCTCACCACCATCCGGTGTTGGTCAAACACGAAATTCGAGTCGGCGTGGGAAAGGACGCTGGCTATCCAACGTAGCGCGTGCGGTTCTGCCGTTGTCATCTTGGCTGTCAGGAAGGACAACACCACGTCATCGATAGGCAGGAACATGCCTTCGAATAGTGCGGAGGCGTGATGTTCGAATCGCCAGTCGCTCGTGTTGCGCGCTGTAATCCATTCCCACACCGACTGGAGCACAGCCGAGTAACGTGGCGATTCCTTGAATCGAAGCGGCACATGAACCCACGGTCCATAATTGATCGGCCGGAAACGTGAAAACGCTTCCTCTGAGGCGGTCGCCTGTTCAACTCGCGTAAGAAAGAATGAGGCGGTTAATTCCGGGAAGTGGAGGGAGAAGTACGACAAGAGAGTTTCGACCCAGTGGCCGTTGAGTTCAGGCAGTGGCTTAAGCTCGGACAAGAGGTAGCGAACGTCGTCTTCGTCGAGTGCGGCTAAGATGTCTTGCTGCAAGCCGTGAAGCATCATGAACGCCCGATCGGCTAGGCGGGCATCAAGGCTTAGGTTGGCGTGGCGCAATAGATCAATCGCGATACGCCAATTCTTCTGTGCCAATGTGCTGAGCACGCCTAGCCCGTTGAACACCACATCCGGGTCCGACGAGGACAGGACACGTTGGATAATCTCTGCGTCAGCCGATGCTAAGGTGCCCTCCGGCATCGGTGGATGGCTGAAGGCGCGGCCAACCGCGCGCTGGAAGCCAGCATTGCCGCTGTCAAGGAACCGGCGTGCATAACGCCGCGCTTCATCGGGGTTGACGTACAGAACCTGAGCTAGCGCGGCATCGAGATAGGAGATCAGTCGGGCATCGGCAGACGGAATTGCGTCTTCAATTACAAGCTGCGCCAAATCGGCGCGCTTCCGAAGGATTTCGCGTATGAGCAT
>DATGGN010000215.1:0-14132 GCA_035308485.1 Rhizomicrobium sp. | reverse complement strand
ACATCTTTTCGGATGGACCGATCGTGACGGGAGCGCCCGTGTCGCGCCGGCGCGCGACGTCGCCCGATTTTTCGACTTCGTTCGGCGAGATCCATTGGCCGGACGCATCGCGATAGGTCTCGTGGCAGACCATTCCCTGCGTAAAGAGGCCCGAAAAGGGTTCGTCGATATCGAGGCGACCGAGCCGCTTGAGCGCACGTGTGAAGAATCGGGCATAGAGCAGATGCAGGATCGCGTGCTCGATTCCACCGATGTACTGATCGACCGCGAGCCAGTAATGCGCCGCTACCGAATCGACGGGATCCGTGGTGACCGTGTTGCAGAAGCGCGCGAAGTACCATGACGAATCGACGAAGGTGTCGAGCGTGTCGGTATCGCGCCGCGCCGCGCCGCCACACCGAGGGCACGAGATGTGTTTCCAGCCAGGATGGTGCTCCAGCGGGTTGCCGGGAACATCGAACCGGGCGTCGTCCGGGAGAAGCACGGGCAATTCGTTTTCCGGTACCGGAACGACGCCGCACGCCTGGCAATGCACCATGGGAATGGGGCAGCCCCAATAACGTTGTCGCGATACCAGCCAGTCGCGCAGGCGGAAAAGGGTAACAGCGCATCCTTTGCCCGATTTCTCAAGGCGCCGACCGACTTCGACCTTGGCAGCGTCGACGTCCAGCCCATCGAGAAAGCGCGAATTGGCGATCCTGCCGGGTCCCGTATAGGCCTCGTCGCCGACCGGGAAGTCCTGCGGCGCAACGCCTTCGGGAACCACAACCGGCGTTACCGGCAGGTTGTACTTGCGTGCGAATTCCAGATCGCGCTGGTCGTGTGCGGGACAACCGAAAATGGCGCCCGTGCCGTACCCCATCAGTACGAAATTGGCGACATAGACGGGGAGCTTCCATTCCGAATCGAACGGATGCGCAGCCGCGAGCCCTGTGTCGTACCCGCGTTTTTCCGCCGTTTCGATCGCTTCCTCCGCCGTACCAAGGCGGCGGCATTCGGCAATGAATTGTGCGAGCGCCGGATCGCCGGCGCTCAAACGCTGGGAAAGGGGATGTTCCGGGGATAGCGCGATGAAGCTCGCGCCGAAGAGTGTGTCGGGCCGGGTCGAAAACACATCCACGGATTCGCCGTTCGAGAGTTCGAAAGCGAAACGCAACCCCTCGGAGCGGCCGATCCAGTTTCTCTGCATCAGCCGTACCTTTTCCGGCCACCGCTCAAGCGTGTCGATCGCCAGCAGAAGTTCGTCGGCGAAGTCCGTTATGCGGAAGAACCATTGCGCGAGCTTCCGTCGCTCGACAAGTGCGCCGGAGCGCCAACCACGACCTTCGATGACCTGTTCGTTTGCGAGCACCGTGCCGTCGACAGGATCCCAGTTGACGTCTGCTTCGGCACGATAGAGGAGCCCCGCCCGGTACAGCTCGATGAAGAGTTGTTGCTGATGTACGTAATAGGCGGGATCGCAGGTTGCGAATTCGCGGCTCCAGTCGATGGCAAGACCCATGGCCTTGAGCTGGCTGCGCATGGCCTCGATGTTTGCGTAGGTCCAGGCGCGGGGATTGATTCCCTGATCGCGCGCCGCGTTTTCGGCAGGGAGGCCGAAGGCATCCCAGCCCATGGGGTGCAGGACATTGTACCCTTGGGCGCGGCGAAAGCGCGCCAGCACGTCGCCCATGGTGTAGTTGCGCACGTGTCCCATGTGGATATGACCCGAGGGATAGGGAAACATCTCGAGCACGTAGGATTTCGGTTTGGCGGAATCGTTCGCGGCGGCGAAAGCTTTGCTCTCAGCCCATACAGCCTGCCAGCGTGGTTCCGATTCTCTGGCGTTGTAGCGCGCCATGCGTTTCTCCGGGTTTCGGCCGCGCTGCAGCCGAAGAGGAGGGCTACAACGCGCGGAATCCTAGCTACCCGCGCCCTCACTCGCGAGTCGAAGTTCGCGGGCGCGCGTCAGGATGGCATCTTCGAGCTTCGTCGCGGTATCAGGATTGACCTGGGCATCCGCCCAACCAGCCTGCGACCGGGTCTGTCGAAATACCGCGACCCTGATCCCATCGGCTCTCAGTCGCCGATCAAGAATGTAGATTGTGAGCTTCATCCGCTCGTCGGGATTTTGCGGGGCCGAGTACCAGTCCGTGATGATGACGCCGCCATAGGGGTCGGCCGAAGCCATGGGCATGAAGGCCAGGGTATCGAGCGTGGCGTGCCAAAGATAGGAGTTCACGCCAAGGGTAATTCGACCGCTGTCGCCGGAAATCGCGGTGGTTCCCGCTGTGGTATCCTGGGAGTCACCCGACGAGCCGCAAGCCGTGAGTAAAAGTGCAGACAACACAACGGTTAACGCCCGCATGGAATCGCCTCTGTCGCGCCGGAATCTTCGGTGCTTATAGGGTTACCGGGTTTGGGGCGCAACCGGTGGAGTTGCTGCGGACGCGGTCCTTGGCGAGCGGTCGCGACCGGGTTGGCCACGCCGATGGGTCGTGACAAACCCAGCAAATCATGCTCTCATTGCAACCGTTTTGTGAACGAGGTGCGAACGATGGCCCTTGAAGGACACATGCAGGAACTGTCCGAAAAGCATAGAAAACTTCAGGAAATGATCGAAACCGAAATGTCCCATCCGGATTGGGACGAGGTTCGGGTTTCAGCCCTCAAAAAAGAAAAACTCAGGATAAAAGACGAAATAGAACGGCTCAAAAGCTGCGTCCATTGACTCGCAATTAGTCGCCCGCCCGCTCGCACCGGCGGCTGCGTAACCTTTTTTTGACGCGGGTTCGTATCGAAACGTCGCGCCGCGCCGAACCGGTACTCATGGATTCACAAATGAATGCGCCCTGAAGCATGCGCTCAGGGTTGGTTCAACGCCCGCCTTCCATTCTCACACGCGAGCGGTGGCCGAACCGGCCCCCGCACTGAGAGGAGAATGAATCATGAGATCACTGCCGAAGATCGCATTTGCCACATCGATGCTCGCATCCCTGGCGATCGGGGTGAGCGACGCCAGCGCTGGCGTCACGGTTGGTGTGGCCGTCGGCGCGCCGGTCGTCAAAGTGCGCGTCGGGGATGCGTGCGTTCAGCCCTATCGCCTCCGTCCTGCCTATTGTGGATACCCGCTGTACGGGAGACCGGTTTTCGTCGATGGCGCCTGGTACCGCGGACCCATTTATGTCCGGGAGGTAAGGGGCGTTCGTTACCTCTGGTTTCGCGGCCGCTGGGAACGTGAACGTCTCGCGTGGCGCCGATAGCCGCTCCCGCAGTTTCGAAGCTTCGTCGTAGGGCTCCGGCCGAAGGACCGGAGCCCTACGCGTTCAGGCCCGGGTTCCATATTCCATCGGGACGTTTGTCCAATTCGTTGCTGCAGTTGTTTTGTTTTAGAAGTAACGGAAAGGAGCGCCGTAGGAAAATCGCGATTTCCTTTGTTTTAAGGGGACAGCCATATTCTGGATGCGAAATGGCGCGACAATTGGCGCGCTGTCGCCGAGGCCCGAATCGCCACGTGTACGACGCGGCCTGACATTCGGTGCGTGATGCAGAAGCTAGAGTTCGCGCGGGGTGATTCGCATGAAACTCCGCCGGAGTCCTGAATATGGACTTTGTTGAAACGAACGCCCTTTTCGAACCGGTTGCCGTTCCGTTCTCCGCGCCGCTTCTCGCGGCCGCTAAAGCCACGAAATCCAGGGAACGAATCGTTTCGCTTGATGTCATGCGCGGCTTCGTGGTGATCGGCATGATCGTGGTCAACACGATCGCTTTCTCCAGTCTTTCTTACGGCTACAGTCCGGCGTCTCGGTTGCTCGCGCATGCCTCCTGGGCGGGTTTCACGTTCGCAGATTTCGTGTTTCCCGCCTTCATTTTCATGGCCGGCTTCTCGGTCGCCATTTCGCTCCAGCACACCCGTTTCGATTGGCAAACCGTATGCCGCATCGGTTCGCGCACGACCATCCTGTTCGCGCTTGGTTTTGTACTTACCAACATCACCTGGTTCGCGCAGTCCGATGAGTGGCGCTGGCTCGGCGTGCTTCAGCGCATCAGCCTCTGCTACCTGGCGACTGCGCTTCTCTTTCTTTCGTGCGGCCCGCGCGCGCGGATGATCCTTTCGCTGTCTCTGCTGGTGCTCTATTGGCCGCTCACCCTTCTGCCGGTTCCCCACGCGGCCACGAACCTTCTTGTCCCCGGCGCCAACTTCGTTTCGTGGATGGACCGGACCGTGCTCGGCGCCCACGCAATGGTCACGGGCGCTCATGGCTATGATCCGGAAGGTTTGCTGAGCACACTGCCGGCGATAGCGCAATGCCTGCTCGGCGCGTCGTTCGGGGAGTGGTTCCTGAAAACGCGCGGAACGAATAACGCGCTCTCGAAGCTGGCGGCTGCGGGCGCCATCGCTTTGCTGCTTGGGCTCTTGTGGAGTCCGTTCTTTCCCGTCGTGAAAAATATCTGGACAAGCAGCTTCGTGCTGGTTTCGAGCGGACTGTCGGCGCTGCTTTTCTGCACGTTTTACTGGATTCTGGACGACAGGAAATACAGACTTCGCGGTTCGGTGTTTCTCGAAGCGTTCGGCATGAACGCGCTTTTTGCCTATGCGATTCAGGAACTCGCGCAGTTGGTGCCCGCAGCCGGCGACATGCATGCGATCGGCAGCGCCAGCCTCAAGATGGACGTGCCCGTTCTTGTGGCGAATTTCCCGGTAATTGCATTCATATTGATTCTGTGGGCGCCGCTCGAGCTTATGCGCCGCCGCCGCTGGATCGTCAAACTTTAGCGACGTCCGTACAGTGCGTGATCGGATCAAATCGGATCGAGCAGACGCCCTCATCCTTCGACAAGCTCAGGATGAGCGCAAAAAAAGAAGCCTCACCCTGAGCCTGTCGAAGGGTGAGGCTGATTCAGTCCGAGCGGGCACCGCCCTGATTCAGATCGGTTTGGCGAAGATGCGGTACGTCTTGGCGGGCGGCCCCGCAATGGCCTCGCCGAGAGAGACCATGCGGCTGTCGGTTTCCCGAACCCAGGAATATTCGGCCCAGTCCATGTCGTAGCGCGACGAAGCCTGCTCGACCAAATCCTTCACGAGCAGTACGACGAGCGCGCTGCCGCGCGGCGTCGTCCGCCACGCGCGACGGACGCCGAGGAACGGGATTCGCCCCGTGCGCCATGTCTCCCGTTTCATCGTCCAGATCAGCTTGAGCCAGTTGAACGGCAGCAAACGGCCGCCGAATGACGCGATGATCCCGTTGAGGTCCGGCAGGCCGACGGCGAAGCCGACCTCCTTGCCTTCGATCATCAGAAAGCGGCCGTATTCGTCGCGGAAGAACGGCTTCAGTTCGTGCGCGAGCGAATCGATTTCCGCGGTGCTGAACGGCACGAAGCCCCAGCTGTCGCTCCACGCATCGTTGTAGATGTCGATGAGAAGGTCGATCTCGGCGCGATAGCGGCGCATATCGAAATGGCGGATCTCGACCGTGCCGAAGCGCGCGGCGCGGTCGGCGAGCTGCGCAATCCTGACGGGGACGCGCTCGGGTTTGGTGCGGTAGGCAAAAAGATCGATGACCTTCGATAATCCGTTCTCCTCGAGGAAATGCCCGATGTACGGTTTGCCGGGCGGCATCAGCATCGCAGGCGGGGAGTCGAAGCCTTCGACAAGGCAGCCGCACTCCTCGTTGATGGAGAAACTGAACGGCCCCATGATGCGCGAAAGGCCCTGCTCTTTCAGCCATTTCTGCGCCTCCGCGAGAAGCGCATGCGCGGCCTCGGGATCGTTTGCGCAGTCGAAGAATCCGAAATGGCCGGTGTTGTCGCGGTGGAATTCGAGATGACGGCGGTTGATCTGCGCCGTGAGCCGCCCAACGGGCGTCGCGCCACGATGCGCCACCAGGAAAACCGCTTGCCCGAATGTGAAGAACGGCGCCTTGCGCGGGTCGATCCGCTGTTTCTCGAGCAGGTCGAGTTGCGGGATGAAGTTAGGGTCGCCGGCATAAACGACTTTCGGAACGGCCAGCCATTCCCGCGCCTCGCGCGGGATCGCGAGCCGGCGAATCCGCAACTCGTCGCTCGCCGGCGTCACTGCGACCGGCTTCGGATGGCCCGCCTGAGCCGCTGCATGGTCGTCGCCGGCAGGTATGCGCTGGTTTTGGCGAGCATGGACAAAGCCCAGGGAAAGCAAATCTCGTTTTTTCCGCGAGCCAGACCCGCGACGATTGCATCCGCTGCGCGCTCGGCGCTCCACAGGAGCGGCCGGGGGCCGGGAAGGCTCGCGCTCATGGGCGTGTCGACGAAACCGGGACAGACGACAGTGACGCGGACCCTTCGGGGCGCGAGCAAAGGACGCAGCGCCTCGCCATATAGGCGCACGGCCGCTTTTGATGCGGAATAGGCCGGCGCGTCGGGCAGCGCGACGAATGCGGCAAGCGAACTCATGATAACGACGTGACCTTTCCCGCGCGCAACCAGACGCGGCAGAAGCGGAACGATCGTGTTTACAACACCGATGACATTGATTTCAAAAATCGCGCGCGCGATCTCCGCCTTTTCTCCCGAAGGGCCGGCGATCACCTGCTCGCCGCCGACACCCGCATTCGCAATCATCATTGCAATCGGCCACTGTCCATCGATCTCCTCGATGAAAGCGCGCATCGCTTCGGCATCGCGTACGTCGCAAGTGTTGACGGCCGTTTCTGCGCCACGCGTCCTGCACGCCTGCGCAACAGTATCGAGCCGTTCGCGGTTGCGTCCGGTCAGAGTCAGGCGAACGTCCGGCCCGGCGTAACGCCGCGCCAGTGCCGCGCCGATCCCGCTGCTCGCGCCGGTCACGAACACATGCAAAGGCGCGGCCGTCATCCTGTACACCGGCAACGCGAGCCCGGTCGGGCTCCGGTCACCGTGCCCGCCACACGAACTGGCTCGACATCGAGTAATTCCACAGGGCGCCCATCATCGCACCGGCAGCACCGGCGAGCCACCAGGTGGGCCTCGCCGAATAGATCCAGGAAGCCAGCCCGACATTGGTCAGCGCGCCGACAGAACCGATCAGGCAAAAGCCGATAAACCCGGTGATCCAGTTTTTTCCGGAGAGCCGCCGATCATGGTAGGTGAGCTGATTGTTCAAGGCAAAATTGCTGAGCATGGAAACGAATGTCGCCAGCGACTGGGCCAGCGCGAAATTGTGCGTGAGCGTCGCGAGCGAAAGCCTGAGCACGACAAGATGTACGGCAAGCCCCGTTGTTCCAACCAGCGAGAACGAAATGAACCGCGGGCCGATTGCGCCTCCGGTAAGCTTCGCAAGCGCCAGGCCGACAAATTCGAGACCGATCGCGGCGTCGAACTTGCTTTCGCCGAACCGCCGCTCCTGGAATTCGTAGGGAATCTCGACGACCCGCAACCGGGGGTGCGACGTGAGGATGATGTCGAGCAGAATCTTGAAGCCGATGGGCGAAAGTTCGTGCGCGACCGCGTCGAGCTTTTCGCGCTTCAGCACGAAGAAGCCGCTCATCGGATCGGCAATATCGACACCGAGAAGCCGCTGCGTCAATCCGGTCGCGGCGCGGCTGAATTTCGCCCGGTCGGCGGTGAACGAATTCGCGCTTCCGCCCGCGACGTAGCGGCTGCCGACGACCAGATCGGCCGAATTGTCCATCACCGCGGCCAGCATCTGGGGCAGGATGTTTTCGTCGTGCTGCAGATCGGCGTCCATCACCGCGACATAGGGAGCGCTCGAGGCCAGCATGCCTTCGATACAGGCACCGGCGAGACCTCGGCGGCCCACGCGCTTCAGGCAACGTACGCGCGGATCGGCCGCCGCAATGGCCTTCACCATGTCCGCCGTCTGATCGGGCGAGTCGTCATCGACGAAAATCGCCTCCCACGGCACATCGGCGAGAACGCGATCGAGCCGCGCGACGATCTCGGCCACATTGGCCCGCTCGTTGAAGGTCGGAATCACGACCGTCAGAACCGTCGGGCTCCGCGTGAGGGCAACCGGTCTTGCGATGGCGGGCGCCGACAATGGTTTCTCCCCGACCGGCGACTCAGTCTCTGCCATTTCTAGCCACGGGCCGTGTCGCCGCGCAACAAAACGCGGAGGCCATTGCGACGAGATCGTGTCATGATGGCGTGGAATGCTACTCTGTTTGTGTTTCTCGGCGCCGTCATTCCGGCGGTCTCATGGGGAAATGACCATGCATGCATGCCCCTCAGTTCAACAGAAGCGGAAACCCTCAGGAACATACTCTGCCGGCGCGTTCTTCGTTCTCGCTGTCTCGGTCTGCGCACACACGGCTGATGCGGACGTGCAAATTTCGACCGCGCCGTCGAAGAACATCAGTTGCTCCAACGGGATATGCGCCCCCACGGCAGCCAGTGCCTTGCTCAACGTTTCCGACCTCGAAACGATGCTTGCTTCCGGCGATGTGAGCGTAACAACGGCGGGTGCGGGTGTTCAGGCGAATGACATCGCGGTCATCGCACCATTCACGTGGTCGTCAGAGAGCAAGCTCACCCTCGATGCTTATGAGTCGGTTTCGATTTCCGCCTCGGTTTCCGTAACGGGGCAAGGAGGACTGTCGTTGCTGACGAACGACGGCGGCGCGGGCGGTATCCTTTTGTTCGGACAGACCGGAAGCGCCACCTTTGCCAACCTTTCGAGTGCGCTCACAATCAACGGCACGGCGTACACGCTTGTAAACAGCGTCTCGACTTTGGCCGCAGCCGTCGCCGCCAATCCGGCCGGGAATTTCGCGCTCGCGAACAGCTACGACGCGAGCGCCGACGGGCTGTATCACCACTCTCCCGTTGAAACGCCTTTGACGGGCGCCGTGGATGGCCTTGGGAATACGATTTCGAATCTGTCGATCAAGCAGGGCGCACATTCGTACAAATATCAGGTTGGGCTGTTTGCAGAATCGCTCTCCGGGTCCTCGATTTCCGCATTGAAGCTCAGCGGGTACCATGTGGTTGTAACTGGAGGCAAAAAAGGAATCGAAACGGATGTCGGGGGCTTGATTGGCGGCAGTTCAGGCAGTTTGGTTGACGATCATGTGTCCGGCGGACTGAAGGGCACGGGATCGTACGTTGGAGGGCTGGCAGGCTATGCTGTCAATGTTACTCAATGTTCTGCGCGCGTGAGTATCAGCGCCGAGACCACTGGCATTGTCGGGGGGCTCATTGGTGATACAGCGGGCGGCGTTGTTGACCAGTCCTATGCCACCGGCAGAATCAGTGCAGATGTCGCGAGCGTGGTCGGTGGTCTCGTTGGTGAGAACAACGATGAGGTCGACGACAGCTACAGCACCGTCAATATCCGTGCCGCCGCAGGATCAGCCGTCGGAGGTGCTGTGGGCTGGGGCCATTCGGGTAATATCGACACGTCTTATTCTACCGGTTCCGTGCCCTCCGGGCAGTCGGGCGAGGTCGGAGGCCTGATAGGCGATTTGTATGCAACGGGTGCCAGTGACAACTATTGGGACACCGACACGAGTGGGACCAACCAGGGGACCGGTGAGGGCAACGTTTCAGGAGTTACGGGCGAGAGCACCGAGCAATTGAAAGCGTCGCTGCCGTCCGGCTTCGACTCGACGATCTGGGCGGAGAAAAAGAGCATCAATCACGGTTTTCCGTACCTGATCTCCAATCCGCCTCCGTCGTAGGCAGCACCGGGCGCGTCGCTGCGCAATAAAACGCGGAGGCGATTGCGGCGAGATCGAGGAACAAAAGATAGCGATAGTCGCAGGCGATTCCGATCACGAAGAAGGTCAGCGTGAAAGCAAGCGCACAACCGAGAAGTGCGGCGATTGCGATATCCGGGACGGCGCGGCGCCTGGCCAGGACCACAAGAAGAACGACAGCGAGAAGTGCCCACGCGACGTGCGAGAATACCGGCGTGTGAACGAAAACCGCCGCGTATTTCCCGAGTACCCGGTCCTGCACGCGGAATCGCCTGGCCAGACCGAGTTCGCGCAGGTATCGCGGCGGTCCATCCAGACCGGTGTAGATCGCATCGCATTGTACGGGATCGGGTGTGAAGAACAGCCAGTAGAAGACCCGTGCGCGGACCGCCAGATACGTAGCCGTATTGCCGGACAGGTTGTCGTTCCACTGCGCCGCAATGGCCGATGCCGAGGTTGAGGCGAACTCGTTCTGGAGATCGGTGGACCCGACCAGCGTGTCGTTCCGGGCCGGTGTGTAGAGACGCGCGCCGTCGGTACGGATCAACCGAACGAGATCGGGATTGACACCCGCGAGCGATCGCAATTGCACCCGCGGGGCATTCTTCACCTCGCCGATCAGGTCGTACAGCTGCAGGAGCTTCCACTGCCCGGGCACACCGGTGACGCCGCCGGTGCGCTCCGCAAGCTTTGCGCTCGCGGCGAAAGCCAGCACGGCGCTCAGCAGCGCCAGGGAGAGGCTGGCTGCGATGGCCGTCGACCACCGTTCTCTCTGGCGCCGGGCCATCGCGAAAACCGCAAGCGCGGCGAAGGGAATCGTAATGGCGCCGTTCTGCCGCGCAAGCGTGGCAAGAACCAGGAGCAGAAACGCGCAGCAAATGAGAATCCATCGCGCCGCGCGATTTCGCCAGCGGGCGCCCGCGTGCGCCAGCACGACAAATCCGCCAAGCGCGCAATCGGCGAACAGGACGTCCTTCCAGACGATCCCCTGGTACAGAAGAAATTGCGGCAGCGCGACCACAATGGCCGCGGCAACCGCTGCCGCCCAGGAAATCCGCGGCGCGAGCCACAGCAGCGATACGATGCTCGCCGTTACAAGGAATTCATCAAAGACGACGAACAGTCCGGTCCCCGGAAGAAGCCGGTCTGCGATGCCGAGCATCCACGCCATGACCGGCGGATGCCAGGGATTGTATTGGCCGAAACGGCCGTCATGCAGTTGCACGACGGAATCGTACGAAAGCTGCCCGGGCCAGTTGAGCGCCAGCGAAACCGCAAACCCCAGGACCAGAACGGCGGCAGCGGCGGCGCGTGGCGACAATCCCGGCGTGTGGTTGGTTCCAGCCATGCCGCTGCTTGGCCGAAAGATCCCGTGCTCGCAACCGCCCTGGCCCAGAGGTCGCGCCGGTCCGTCGCGAAACCTGAACCGAAGCTGGTTTGTCTGTTCACTGATGCTTTAGCGAAACACCACGAAAAAGCCGGCAAGCGGCCGTTGTTTGGTGTCGGGTGTCGGATTACACATTCCGGGCCATGGCGGACAAACCCATTTTCTTCGACGCAAGCGGACGCCGATCTTCGCGTATTTCCGCGTTCGGTCGCACCGTGACGTTGCTGATCGGGCTTGTGGCTGTGCTCTTTGTTACCAGCCTGGTCATGGAGCCACACGCGTCGAGCCCCCGGCTTCCCGGACATCTGAGCGCGATCAACCCGGCCGAACTGGTTCGTCGCGCGTTCGATCCGGCGATGATGAACGCGGCGGCAAGGCTCGCGCAGGAGGCGCGGGCCGAGCGCGCAAAACTGGTGCGGCAGGTACGGGCGCAACGCGCGAAACTGGCCGCAAAGATGCAGGGTTCGCCGAAGGCACTTCGACCGGCTTCGAGCCATCCGCTGACCATCGGTTTCTACCTGAGCACGGATGAACTCGGCTACCCCGACCTGAAGCGGGAAGCATCAAAACTCGACTGGTTTGTTCCGGCGTGGATGAACCTGCAGGGACCGGCACTCGAACTCCACAAAAGCGTGGACAAGCGCGCGCTCGCTGCGATTGCCCATGCAAAGCCGAACATGGCGATCCTGCCGCTTGTACAGAACGCCGCGAATGCCGTGTGGGACGGCCCGGGGATGGCGAAACTGCTGGGCGATCCCGTGCGGCGCCACATCCTGGTGCGCGGCATCGCGGGCTATGTAGGCGCGAACAGGTTTCAGGGCACCGTGGTGGACTTCGAAGGGCTTCCCGAGGCCGCTTACCCCGATCTCGGCGCTTTTCTTCGCGAGCTCAAACGCGTGTTCGCGCCGCACGGCTGGCTGATCGTTGTCGCGTCGCCATTCGACGACGACAGTTGGCCCTATGCGGACTACGCGAACGTCGCCGATTACACGCTGCTCATGGCCTATGACCAGCACGATGACAGCAGTGGGGCCGGGAGCGTCGCCGGTCAGTCATGGTTCGAAGAAAATCTGGACAGGCGCATGGCGGTGCTTTCACCGGCCCGTACCATCATCGGCATCGGCAATTACGGCTACGACTGGTCCGACGGGAGCGCACAACCGGTAAGTTTCCAGGATGCGGTGATCGCCGCGCGGGACTCGCAGGCTCGCATCGACTTCGACGACCAGACAAACAACCCTCACCTCTCCTATCTCGAGGATGATCACAGCAGGCACGAGGTGTGGTTCCTGGACGGCGTGACCGCCTTCAACCAGATTCATGCCGCCGATTCCTATCAGCCCGCAGGCTACGCGCTGTGGAAACTCGGGAGCGAGGATCCCTCGATCTGGAGCGTATTGGGCAGGAATTACGGGGCACCGGAGCCGCGCGGATTGCGCGACATTCCGACCAGCCAGGATGTCGATTTCGAGGGCGAAGGCGAAATCCTCAAGATCGAGGCCGAACCTGCGCCGGGCGCGCGCGTGCTCGATGTGGACAAGGACACCGGCGACATCGACGACGAGAGCTACACCGTTCTGCCGACCCCTTACGTGATCCGCCAGGCGGGCACGAGCGCGAAAAAGCTGGCGCTTACGTTCGACGACGGCCCCGATCCGGCATGGACGCCGCAGATTCTGGACATCCTGAAAGCGAAGCATGTTCCGGCGACATTCTTCGTGATCGGCGAGAATGCCGAAGCCTATCCCGACCTCGTACAGCGGATGGTGGCTGAGGGTCATGATGTCGGCAATCATACATTCACCCATCCCAATCTCGCCGACACGCCAGGACCGGCCGTCATCCTGGAACTGAACGCGACACAGCGTCTGTTCCAGGCGCTGACCGGACGGTCGATGCGGCTTTTCCGACCGCCCTATCTCGGCGACGCGGAGCCATCCGACGAATCCGATCTGCGTCCGGTAGAACTCGCGCAGAATCTCGGCTACATCACGATCGGGATGCACGTGGATCCGGTGGATTGGGAGCTCCCCGGCGTCGACACGATCATCAAGCGTACGCTCGCAGCCGTACACGCGAAAAACCCGGACATTCGCGGCAACATCATCCTGTTTCACGATGCCGGTGGAGACCGCTCAGAAACCGTCGCGGCATTGCCCCGGGTCATCGACGCGCTGCGAGCGCAGGGTTACCGGTTCGTGCCCGTGGCGGAACTCGCCGGAATGAGCCGGGCCCAGGTCATGCCGCCGATGCCCGTGACCTTCACCCTGATCATGGATCGGATGGTCTTTCTGTTTCTGAGCTGGACGGGACTCATCCTCTACTACTGCTTCCTCGCGGCGATCTTCATCGGCATTGCCAGACTGCTGGTTTGGGCCGGTCTCGCGATTTACAACCGTCCACGCGAACTCGGACAGTCTGTACGGCCGTTGGCAGGCGGCAGCGTTGGCGTGTCGGTCATCATTCCCGCCTTTAATGAGGAAAAGGTGATCACGAGTACGGTGGAGCGGATCCTCGCGAGCGAACACGCCGGCCTGCAGGTCATCGTCGTTGATGACGGTTCGCGCGATGCGACAGCCGATATTGTCGAGCGAAGGTTTGGCGCGGACGCGCGCGTGTCGCTCATGCGAATCCCCAATGGCGGCAAGGCAAACGCGCTCAACATCGGGCTCGCGCAGGCGGAAGGCGAGGTCATTGTCGCGCTCGACGCCGACACCCAGTTCGCTTCCGACACGATCTCGCGGCTTGTGCGCTGGTTCACCGATGCGAGCGTCGGCGCGGTCGCGGGAAATGCCAAGGTGGGCAACCGGATCAACATCATCACCCGATGGCAGGCGCTGGAGTACATCGTTTCGCAGAATCTCGAGCGTCGCGCACTCGCGGCGCTCGATACGCTGACCGTCGTTCCGGGTGCCGTCGGCGCCTGGCGCAAAAGCGTGCTGGAGGAACTGGGTGGTTTCACCGCGAGCACGCTCGCGGAAGATCAGGATCTGACGATTGCCGTTCAGCGCGCGGGATACCGGGTGCTGTTCGACGCCAGCGCAATTGCATGGACGGAAGCGCCCGCAACCATTCGCGGGTTTGCCAAGCAGCGT
>DATGGN010000214.1:0-42265 GCA_035308485.1 Rhizomicrobium sp. | reverse complement strand
ACCAACGACGGTGGCTCGGAGGGAGCGCTGATTCTTGAGTCGAAGGGACGTGTGTCTTTCGCCAATCTGTCCAGCAGCCTTTCGATCAACGGCGCGGCGTACACGCTCCTTGGCAGTGTGCAATCGCTCGCCAGCGCGATTGCTGCGAACCCGGGCGGAAATTATGCACTCGCCTCGGACTACGACGCGAAAGTCGACGGGACCTATTCCGCGGCCCCGATCTCCACCTATTTGACGGGAACGGTGCAAGGATTGGGAAACACCATCTCGAACCTCCGGATAAACGATCCGACGTCTGGTACCAACGTCGGTTTGTTCGCGAAAATTCAGGGAACTGTGAGCGACCTCATATTAGCCAACGTGCGCATCCGGGCACGACGCCATATGACGGCTGGCGGTTTGGCTGGTGTGAATATCGGCAATCTTGTCCATGACGCCGTCTCAGGGTCCGTCAGCGCGGAATCGAGCAATGTCGGTGGACTCGTGGGCGCGAATGGCGAGTTGATCAGCCGTTCGTCGTCGTCGGCATCAGTTTCCAGTAGCCGCAAAACCGGAATCGTCGGTGGGCTCGTCGGGTTCAGTCAAAGCAATTACACCATTGATTCCTCTTTCGCCACAGGATCCGTCACGGGCGGCGATCATGCAATCGTCGGCGGTCTCGTGGGCGCCTTCGCTGCTGGGACTATCACGAACTCTTACGCGACTGGTGCGGTATCCGCCGGTGCAAGCGCGTTGGTTGGTGGTTTCGTCGGAGAGACCGACGACAGGACTATCGTCGGTACGTCGTACTCGACCGGCGCTGTTCAGGCAGGTTCCGGCAGTTATATCGGCGGGTTCGTGGGGCAAGTCTTCGATTCCAACTTCAACGACTGCTATTGGGACATCACCTCCAGCGGCACGGATCAAGGCATCGGTCAAGGCAATGCTTCGGGCATCACGGGGCTGACGACGACGCAATTCCAGTCGGAACTGCCCGCGGGCTTTGATCGGGCGATCTGGAACGAACAATCCAAGGTCAATGATGGCTTTCCTTACTTGCTGACCAATCCGCCGTCGAAATGAGCGCGTGTCAAAACTCTTGTCGCATTCTGATAGCTATTAAAACCCAGTTCCCATCTCTTTCCTGTCCGGTGCACCGGTCGCGGGGGCGACCACAATGGCGCGGGGGCGGGGACCATCCCGGAAAGAACCGTTACGGCGCAAACGGAAAAAACGAAAATTTCAAACTGCCGGCCGGAACGCATGTGGCCTGACTTCCGCTTGGATTTGAGGCCGTTTTCCCCGATGCCACGATTGCCGTTGTGGCACCGGTTACCCGGTTATGAACCACTTCGCTTTACGCTTGGACAATTCTGGACATCATCGGGAACGAAGCGGCTCGCGCCGATATCTCCGGACAAATCAAGTTCGGGCGCTCCCGGCGGACCGTTCCTTTGTGCCCCGAGGGCCGGCGCAAAGTGACCGCACGAATTGCCCCGCTTAGCGAGCCTTGAGCGAAAAAACCACGCCGCCTGACAGGCGGCGATACACCCCGCTGAACTTTGCCGTGCCGTACAAGGTACCGTTCAGGTCGAGCAGGCCGGCCACGGGTGAGTCCCCATGTTTGCAGCTCCTCCCCGGACATGGAAGGGAGTAGAGGACCGTCTCCGTTCCGGTACCGGGATCGAGCGAAAACACCGTGCCGCCCTCGATGGATACGGCGCCGCCAAATTCCGTAGTGCCGTATAGAATCCCCTGCACCGCGATCAGGCTGGCCATGGGCGTTGAGCCATCGCCACAGTTGGGGCAGAAGGTGTGCAGAACCGTCTCAGTGCCCGCCTGGGGGTCGACGGAAAACACGGTGCCGCAGTTGTAGCCTGAGTTGCATGCGGCGCCCCCCCGGCTCGTTGTTCCGTACAGAATGCCGTTGACGTCCACCAGACCACCGTTGGGCTGGTCACCGTCGGTGCAATCGGTCTGGCTGCAGAAGGAATAAAGCACGGTTTCGGTGCCGGTGCCCGGGTCGAATGAAAATACCGTTCCGCAACCGCCGAGATAACAGCCCGTGATACCTCCAAAATAGGTGGTGCCGTACAGTGTGCCATTCACGTCGATCAGGCTGGCGTACGGGCTCGCGCCGTCGGCGCAGTTGGTCTGGCTGCAAAACGAATAAAGCACGGTTTCGGTGCCGGTGCCCGGATCGAGCGAAAACACCGTACCGCCGCTGTTGGCGCCGCCCGCAGACGTTGTGCCGTACAGCGTGCCGTTTGCTTCGAGCAGGCTGGTCCAGGGGCTCGCGCCATCCGCACAATTGGTCTCGCTGCAAAACGAATAAAGCACGGTTTCGGCCCCCGTTCCCGGATCGACCGAGAA
Organism: Rhizomicrobium sp.; assembly: GCA_035308485.1. Taxonomy (GTDB): domain Bacteria; phylum Pseudomonadota; class Alphaproteobacteria; order Micropepsales; family Micropepsaceae; genus Rhizomicrobium. The sequence continues at coordinate 39,913 of DATGGN010000214.1, read as the reverse complement.
CACCGTGCCGCTCCCGTTCACGCCACCCGCCGACGTTGTGCCGTAAAGCGTGCCGTTTACATCGACGAGGCCGGCGTACGGGTACCGACCGTCGGTGCAATTCTTCGGGCCGCAAAAGGAGTGAAGCACCGTCTCGGTGTCGGTGCCCGGATCAAGCGAAAACACTGTACCGCCGCCGTTGGCGCCGCCTGCCTGCGTCGTCCCATAGAGAAGACCGTTGACGGCGATCAGAGTGGCATCGGGGATCTCACCGTCGGAGCAGTTCGTCTGGCTGCAGAAGGCATAGACAGTCTTCTCCGGGCGTTGGCATTTTCAACAACCGGAAACTGCAGGACGAAAGCGCCAAGTACGGCGATCCAGAGCAATGCGTTGCAAGGGCTTCTCATCCTGGGCTTCTCCCATTTCGAACGTCAGACGCGCTTTCTGGCAGAATTCGGAGCGTGGTCGCCACTGGCGCCGCGTTGTCCAATCCGCCGAAATACGGGTACATTGCCGTTCGCAACCCGTTCTGGCAAGCTGGCGTTCAGCCGCGCGGCCGGCGATAGTCTTCATAGCGAGCGCCGAGCATCCGGAATGCGGCATCGTGTGCGACGAGCGTGGCATTCATGCGCCCGGCAATCGCGCATTGCCACACGTCGTTCTCGCCCATTCGCCGCGAGCTTCGCCTCTGACGTGTGGCGACCGCTTCGGCATGCATGCGATGGATACCCTGCCACGCGAAGCGTGCGAGCCACCCTTTCACCGTCTCAAGATCCCCGGCGCCTTCGAGAACTTCCGCCAGGGTCACGGGACTGATCCAGAGTCGTGCCTTCGGGTTGCGCTTCAGCCACACCAACGCCGGGCCTTCGCGGGCATCCGCGATTTCGTTCAGCAGATCGATCACAAACGACGAATCGAGCAGGCAGGCCTTCATCGCTTGCGCGGCGGCTTGCGCACGCGAAGGCGCGGATCGCCCATGCGCTTTGCCGCATCGCCAAGCACTTCGGCGGCAGAGGCAAACGGTTCCTCGCGAATAAGCATGCGCACGTAAGTGGCGCGCTTCAGGCGCGCGGCTCGCGCGCGCCGGGCGAGCACGCGCTCTTCGTCATCGCTCAGGCGCACCGTCAGAATACCCATGCCGTCCACCATAATTGTATGTCTTTTGTATGTCAATTCGGCGCGGGATGTGGGCAGTGCCCTGATTTGAAGTAGCTTGCATGTTCAAGCGTGCGAGGTGAGCGTAGGACGGCACGTTTTTATTGCTAACTTTGCCAGTCGCTTCTGACGCTCCCGGATTTCGTCCAGCCGTCGCCTTATTCTGGATGCTGCGCATTCGCGCAGCATGACAGCGGTAGGGTGGAAGTTGCGAACACTTTCGTGCGAAGCCCGCAAGCCCGTCGCGACGGGCCGGGCTTCATCCGCTCCGCTGCGCCCGGCTCGGTTGCCACCTACGCGCGGAGCATCAATGCGACCGGGTCAATCGCGGGATTTTACTACGACGCCAGCAACGTACCCCACGGATATGTGCGAAAGCCGGATGGAACGATCACGGCGTTTGATCCAAAAGGATCCTATGCAACGATTGCAGAGAATATCGACAGCAAAGGCGTGATCACGGGATTCTACGCAAACCAGTTCAAGAACATCAGCGGGTTTGTACGCTCAGCGGGCGGCAAAATTACGTCGTTCGGTCCCTCGGAGTCGGAGTTTACGTATCCGATGAGCATCAGTGCAAAAGGTCGGATAGCCGGATACTACGTTGCGGCCGTCGGCAACCCCGAGCAGCAGGGTTTTGTCAGAATTCCTCGCAGGTGACTGCCGCGCGCGGCCTTGGACAACAGAAGCCGGCACGCGACCTCGGCAGCTGCATCTCTCCAGCTCCCGGTTCTTCTTTAACGCTCTCCGGTGCATCGGCCACTTGCTGCGCCGACATGCGGTTTTGAAAAATCGGGATGTTCTCTGTAGAACATTCGCCACCCCAGGCCGCCCATTTGAAGGACCGCATGACAGCGCAACCCAATTCCGTCGTTCGCCTTGCATCCGTCGAGATCGGCAACGCGCTGCCGCTCGCGGTGATTGCGGGTCCCTGCCAGCTCGAGAGCCGCGACCACGCGCTCGAAATGGCGTCGGCGCTCAAGGAGATCGCAGGGAATGCAGGCGTGGGGCTCGTCTACAAGACGAGTTTCGACAAGGCGAACCGCACGAGCGCCGGCGGCAAACGCGGCCTCGGCTTCGAGCGTTCGCTGCCGATCTTTGCCGAGATTCGCGAGAGCCTGGGCATACCGGTGCTGACCGACGTGCACGAGCGGGAGCAGTGCGCGGCCGTCGCCGAAGCGGTCGATGTGCTGCAGATTCCCGCCTTCCTGTGCCGCCAGACGGATCTGCTCGTCGCCGCCGCGCAGACGGGCAGGGCGGTGAACGTAAAAAAGGGACAGTTTCTGGCGCCGTGGGACATGACAAATGTCGTGGCGAAGATCACCGGCGCCGGCAACGCCAATGTTCTCGTCACCGAGCGCGGTGCAAGCTTCGGCTACAACACGCTCGTTTCGGATTTCCGCGCGCTGCCGATCATGGCGAAAATCGGCGCGCCGGTGGTGTTCGACGCGACGCATTCGGTACAGCAGCCGGGCGGGCGCGGCGAATCGAGCGGCGGCGACCGGGAGATGGTGCCGTATCTCGCTCGCGCCGCCGTCGCGGTGGGCTGCGCCGCGGTGTTCATGGAAACCCACCAGGACCCAGACCACGCGCCGTCGGATGGTCCCAACATGCTCCGTCTTCGCGATGTACCGGCGCTGCTCGCCGAGCTCGTCGCCATCGACCGCATCACCAAATCGCACACAAGGAAAGCTTGGCGCCGCTAATGCTTGCCGGGGTTTGGCGGCGGCGGGGCGGGGTGCGCGAGCGCGTCCTGGTCGCGGCCTTCCTTCACGAGATCGTCCACGACGGCGACGAAATCCTGTCCGGTCATCGCCCTGATGATCGTGGCCCGGCGGCGCAATTCCCTCGCATAGGCTGCGTCGAGATAGATCGTCGGCGACGGAAACAGGCTCGAATCGCCGCCGACATTGAGGAGCCCGTCGACAACGTCGCCGATCGGTAGTCCCTTTCGCGCCGCTTGTCCCGGCGACCAGTCGGGCATCGTCATCGTGTACGGCGCGCGTTCGAGATCGCTTCCGTGAACAGGCCGGAAGCTCGGTACGGAACCCATGTGCAGCGCCGCCGCTGCCGACTGTGAGGGCACGGTCACGATCGCGAACAGCGCATGGGGATATCGGCGCTCCACGATCTCCGCGAGCGTCAGTCCCTCCGCCTCATCGCGGGTGCGTTTCTGCGCGTGGAATTCGCCGGTGATCAGGAATGCGTGTTGATGCGTGGCGATCACCTCGCGTTCCACCGTACCGGCCATCGCGGCGTCCCGGTCCGCGAAGGGGAGGAGGTCTTTCACCGTTTTGATCTTCGTCCAGTCGAGCGGCGCATCGGCCAGCACGATTCGCACGCGATGCGTGCAGAGATGCGCCCGGTTGACATCGCGGATGGTGTCGAAGACGGCGCGGTACACCGGCGTGTTCCAGGTGAGCGGCACGGAGGTTTCGCGCCACATGCTTTCGATCTGCGTTTCACGGAGCGCGCCACCGGCGCCGTAAATGTCGGCGAGCTTTTGCAGGCGCGAATTTCCGAACTCGACGATGACGTCGTCGGCGCGGCAGATGAACTGCGGGTCGCGCAGCATCCGCTGGATGAAGCTGTGGATCTGCAGGCTGCGATGCAGCTCACCGAGCTGAATGACGGAATGGTCGTCGAACTGGCGGGCAATAGCGGCGATCACTTCGCTCGTTTGATCGCCCGCTTGCGCCGAAGACACTCCCAGCGACACGCACAACGCAATCGCCGCGCCCAAAAGGCCTGGCGCGGAGGCCGCAGTGGTTGCGCGGAGGACGCGGAAGAAAGGGAACAAGGAGACGGTGAACCAGTGAGAGCCCGGGGATCGCGCGCGTCCTCGCGCACATCGCCGAAGGCGACAAAGGGCGGGTGGGACGCCCGCGGTCCCGGGAAAGATTGCGCGCGCAAATGCGTGCGCGATCCCTTCCTCGCTCTTCCTCACTGTCTCACCGGCTCATTGTGAGTCTTTTTCCCTCCGCGTCCCCCGGCGCCCTCTGCGCCCTCCGCGCTAAGCCTTTCGGGTGGTGAGGCCGACTCAGTCCCACAAGATCACGCGCTAGGCGGACGACAAGCCGGTCCAGGTCATCACGACGCCGGCGATGGCGAGAAGAAGAAGCGCGACCGTCGCAAGCGCGGCGATCGTGAAGCCAAGGCTCCGTTTCGACGGATCGTCCATGTAGGCCTGCATGTACACAATCCGGCCGACGATCCATACCAGACCGAAGGCGGGCGCCAGCAGCGGCATGCGCGAGAAGGTGAGGGCCGCGAGCCAGAGCAGCGGCAGGAAAACCGGCATGGCTTCGAGCGTGTTCATCTGCACCCGAAACGCCCGCTCGAACGCGGGATGGCCCGTGACGGCCGGCGCGGCGATATCGTGCTTTTCGCGCATGCTGCCCGTGCGCCACGCGGTAACCATGTAAAAAATCACGGCCAGGATGGTGACCCCGGCCGTGAGCAGCATCGACGGTGTTGCGAACATCGCATGATCCCCTCGCTCGCGGGCGAAAGGCCCGCGACTCGCGGGGTTATTCTACAGCAACGCGCACAAAGAGTTTGGGGGAACGAACCTAGTCGTCGTCCTCATCGCGCGCGGCGGCGTTCTTCTTGCCTTTTCGTTTGCCGCCAGCTTTGCGACCCCCTTCCTTCTTCCTTTTCATCGCCTCCTTCTCGGCCGGCGTAAGCGCGTCCCATTTCGACTGCAGATCCGAGACGAGCTTGGCGCGGTCGCCTTCGCTCATCGCCTTGAGCTGCGACATCATCTTTTCCCGGGCGGCCTTCTTCTCGTCCTTCGACTTGCCTTTCATGGACGTCCGGTTTTCCTTCCGCCATATCGCCTGCTGCTCACGCGAAAGAATGCGGTCGCCCTTTTTTTCCCGCTTTTGACCAACTTGAGACATTACCCACCTCACCTCTTCCTGATTGTGCGTCGGACATTCCGGTACGCCAAACGGCCAGACACCTACGCCATCCGCCATCGGTATGACAACACTGATGGTGCACTTTTCCCCGCGAAGAACCTTGCCGGCGCTGCTCGCTGCTTCCTTCGCATTGCTGAACGATGGACCATCTCCTAGAAACCCGGGGTTGCCGGCCCGGAGCCCCCAGAATGACCGCCATCGTCGATATCATCGCCCGCGAGATCCTGGACAGCCGCGGCAACCCGACGGTCGAAGTCGATGTGCGCCTGGAAGACGGCTCGCTCGGCCGCGCCGCCGTTCCTTCGGGCGCCTCGACCGGTGCGCATGAAGCGGTCGAGTTGCGGGATGGGGGCACGCGCTACGGTGGAAAGGGCGTCGAAAAAGCTGTCGAGGCCGTCAATCGCGACATTTTCGATGCCATCGGCGGGATGGACGCGGAGGACCAGACGCGGATCGACCGCGTGATGCGGACGCTCGACGGCACGGAGAACAAGAGCCGGCTTGGCGCCAACGCGATCCTGGGCGTGTCGCTCGCCACGGCCAAGGCCGCCGCTAGCGCCCACGACCTCCCGCTCTATCGTTATCTGGGCGGACCGAATGGGCGGCTTCTGCCCGTACCGATGATGAATATCGTCAACGGCGGCGTGCATGCCGACAATCCCATCGATTTTCAGGAGTTCATGATCATGCCGGTGGGAGCGCCCAGCTTCCGTGAAGCGCTGCGCATGGGCGCCGAAGTATTCCATACGCTGAAGCGCGCGCTGGCCGAAGCCGGACTCAATACCAACGTCGGTGACGAGGGTGGCTTCGCCCCGAACCTGAAGAGCGCCGACGAAGCCCTTGGGTTTGTTGCGAAAGCCATCGAGAAGGCCGGGTATCGGCTGGGCGACGATGTCGCGCTTGCGCTCGATCCGGCTTCGACCGAATTCTTCAAGAGCGGAAGCTATGTGCTTGAAGGCGAAGGGCGAACCTTGCGTGGCGACGGCCTCGCCGAATTCTACGCCGATCTATGCCGCCGCTATCCCATCGTCTCGATCGAAGACGGAATGGCGGAAGACGATTGGGACGGCTGGGCTCGGCTCACGAAGCTGCTCGGCGAGAAGGTATTGCTCGTCGGCGACGACGTCTTCGTCACCAACGTGCGACGGCTGAAGCGCGGGATCGACGACGGCATTGCCAATGCCATTCTCGTCAAGCCGAACCAGATCGGCAGCCTCAGCGAGACGATGGACACCATCGCGACCGCGCAGCACGCCGGGTATCGCGCGGTGATCTCGCACCGTTCGGGCGAAACCGAAGACACCACGATCGCCGACCTTGCGGTGGCAACGAATTGCGGACTGATCAAGACCGGTTCGCTCGCGCGCTCCGAACGGCTCGCGAAATACAACCAGCTGCTGCGCATCGAGGAACAGCTCGACGACCAGGCGCAGTACGCCGGCAAATCCATTTTGCGGGGTGCTTAGGGCGATTTCCTGCCCCGGGCGCGACGCGCACGGGCGGGAAAGCCCACACATCCCGGTGCGCAACACAGGAACGTACGCGGTTAACGACATTTCGCTTGACGGCGCGAATCACACTATGATTCGTTCGCCACATGCGAATCAGACACAGCGTGACACGGTTCTTCGGCATTCTCGTGATACCCGCCGTGTCTGCGGCCGCGGTGCTCTATTTCGGCTACTATCTCATCTGGGGCACGCGCGGGTTGATTGCGCTTGACGATGTCAGCCACAAGCTCACCGCGCAGGAGCAGCAGCTTGCTTCGCTCGCCGATCAGCGCAGCCGGCTCGAGCATCGCATCAAACTTCTGCAGGACGGAGCCGAAGATCCTGACCTTGTGGAAGAACTAGCGCGCGAGCAGATGGTCGGCAGCACGCCCGGCCAGATCGCCGTCCCGCGCGAACGCCATTAGAACAGAGCTGCCCCGCAAAAAAGCTTGTCCTTCGCGCGAAAGCGGGAATCCAGCGCCTGCCGGTCTTCGACACCAGGCGCCGGCGGCGGAGCATTTTCGTCAGCAGGTGCGGCAGCTGGATTCCCGCTTTCGCGGGAAGGACAGTGTTCTTTTGTGGTTGAAACGGGTCCGCTTTCGCGGAGATGACAATTCGATTTCTTGTGCAGCAGGCCGCTTGCGTCCGCTGCGCTGAGCTTTCGGGCAGCGAGGCCAGTCCTAGGCGCAGGGGTCATGCTCCAATGCCCGAAACCATCGGCGCCGAAGCTTGCCAAACAGGGGAACGCTTGCGACAACGCGGGCAATCCACAGGCGTTGTTCACGAGATGGCCGCAGTCAGCAAAACCGAGGCGAACCTTGCCGGCGCGGCCGCGGTCGATGCGGCGTTTGCCAGAAAACTTTACGAGGACATGCTTCTCATCCGCCGCTTCGAGGAGAAGGCGGGACAGCTTTACGGCATGGGGCTCATCGGCGGCTTCTGTCACCTCTATATCGGGCAGGAGGCGGTGGTGGTGGGCATGCAGGCCGCGCTCGAGCCCGGCGACCAGGTCATCACCGCCTATCGCGATCACGGCCATATGCTCGCCACCGGCATGGACCCGAAAGGCGTGATGGCGGAGCTGACGGGCCGCGCCGCCGGCTACTCGAAGGGCAAGGGCGGCTCGATGCACATGTTCAGCCGCGACAGGAATTTCTTCGGCGGCCACGGCATCGTCGGCGCACAGGTCCCGATCGGAACCGGGCTCGCCTTTGCCGACAAATACCGCGGGAACGGCGCGGTCTCGCTCACCTATCTCGGCGACGGCGCCGCCAACCAGGGGCAGGTGTACGAATCCTTCAACATGGCGGAGCTGTGGAAGCTCCCGGTGGTCTACATCATCGAGAACAACCGCTACGCCATGGGCACGAGCGTGGAGCGCTCGAGCGCGCAGGCCGAGCTGTACAGGCGCGGCGCCTCTTTCAACATTCCGGGCGAGGAAGTGGACGGGATGGACGTCGAGGCCGTGTTCGCCGCCGGCAAGAAGGCTGCGCAATGGGCGCGCGGCGGCAAGGGGCCGATCATTCTCGAAATGAAGACCTACCGCTACCGCGGCCATTCCATGTCCGATCCGGCCAAGTACCGCACGCGCGAGGAGGTGCAGGGCGTGCGCGAGAAGCGCGATCCCATCGATCATTACGGACAGCGGATTGTGGCGCGCGGCCAGGCCAGGGATGAGGAGCTCAAGGCGATCGACAAGAACGTGCGCGCGATCGTGAACATGGCGGCGGAATTCGCAACCGAAAGCCCCGAGCCGGCGCCGGCGGAACTGTACAGCGACGTCTCGGGTTAGCGCTGCCATGTCGATACAGATTCTGATGCCTGCGCTGTCGCCCACCATGGAGGAGGGCAAGCTCGCGAAGTGGCTCGTCAAGGAGGGCGACGACGTCCGCTCGGGCGACGTGCTGGCCGAGATCGAAACCGACAAGGCGACAATGGAATTCGAAGCGGTCGACGAAGGCCGTATCGGAAAGCTGCTCGTGCCCGAAGGCACGGAAGGGGTGAAGGTCAATCAGCCGATCGCGGAGTTGCTGCAGGACGGCGAGGCGCCGGCAAAGGCTTCTCCGGGACCGCGCCCCGGATTAAATCCGCGGTCGCCCGCATCGCCGCAGGCGAAAAAGGACGCCGCAGCGCCCGATCAGGGTGGAGGTCCCGCTCCCGAGGATGAATCCCGGAACACAAGAGCGGGCGGGGAAGCCCGCGGTCCCGGGAAAACCGTACAAGTTGCGGAAACAACGCTACCGGCGGGGACGGAATTCGTCACCATTACGGTTCGTGAAGCCCTGCGGGATGCGATGGCCGAAGAGATGCGCCGCGATCCCGACGTGTTTCTGATGGGCGAGGAAGTCGCGCAGTACCAGGGCGCGTACAAGGTGAGCCAGGGGCTGCTCGATGAGTTCGGCCCGAAGCGGGTCGTCGACACGCCGATCACGGAACAAGGATTTGCGGGCCTCGGCGTCGGCGCGGCGTTTGCCGGGCTGAAGCCGATCGTCGAGTTCATGACGATGAACTTCGCCATGCAGGCGATCGACCAGATCATCAACTCCGCCGCCAAGACGCGCTACATGTCCGGCGGGCAGATGCATTGTCCCATCGTGTTCCGCGGGCCGAACGGCGCCGCGGCGCGCGTCGCCGCGCAGCACAGCCAGGATTACGGCGCCTGGTATGCACAGGTCCCGGGACTGAAGGTGGTTGCTCCCTATTTTTCCGCCGATGCCAAGGGCCTCCTGAAATCGGCGATCCGCGATCCCAATCCGGTCGTTTTTCTCGAAAACGAGATCGTGTACGGCCGTTCCTTTCCCGTGCCGAAGCTGGACGATTATCTCGTGCCCATCGGGAGCGCGCGCGTGATCCGCGAGGGCGCGCATGTGACGCTCGTAGCGCATTCGATCGGCGTCGGCCTGATCATGGAAGCAGCCGAAAAGCTTGCCGCCGAAGGCATCGAGGCGGAACTCATCGACCTTCGCTCGCTCCGGCCGCTGGATATTGCGACCGTGATTCAATCGGTGAAAAAGACGAACCGCATCGTGAGCGTGGAGCAGGGCTGGCCGATCTGTTCGATCGGTTCGGAAATCGCTTCGCAGGTCGTCGAGCACGCCTTCGATTACCTCGATGCACCGCCGTTGAAGATCACCGGCAAGGATGTGCCGATGCCCTATGCCGCCAATCTCGAGAAGCTCGCCCTGCCGACCGTGGACGACGTGATCGCGGCGGCCAAATCCGTACTCTATCGCGAGTGAGTCCGGTGAAGCCACGCGGCGACGGCGCAAGCTGGAAAAAGGGCGGCTGTCATTGCGGCGCCGTGCGCTTCGAGGTGCAGGCGCCCGACGAAGTGGAAGTGCAGGCCTGCAACTGTACAATCTGCCGCATGACGGGCTATCTGCACCTTATCGTGCCGAAATCGCGCTTTCGCCTGCTCGCGGGAAAAGAGAAGCTGGCGACCTATACGTTCAACACCGGCACGGCCAGGCACCTGTTCTGCAAGGTCTGCGGCATCAAATCCTTTTACGTGCCGCGCTCGCATCCGGATGGGTACAGCGTGAATTTCCGGTGCCTCGACGCCGAGGATTTCCGCTCGGTGCTGACGACGGATTTCGACGGCCGCAACTGGGAACAGCACATCGGCGAACTTGCGCCGCTGCAGAGCGAGGGCTGAATGCCGATACAGATTCTGATGCCTGCGCTGTCGCCGACGATGGAGGAGGGCAAGCTCGCGAAGTGGCTCGTCAAGGAGGGCGACGACGTCCATTCGGGCGATGTGCTGGCCGAGATCGAGACCGACAAGGCGACGATGGAATTCGAAGCGGTCGACGAAGGCCGCATCGGAAAGATCCTCGTGCCCGAGGGGAGCGAAGGGGTGAAGGTGAATCAGCCCATTGCCGTGCTCCTCGGCGAGGGCGAGGACGCGAAGGCGGTCGCGGCGGCGCCGGCAAAGAAACAGGCGCCCGGCAAGCAACCAGCGCCGCCGCAGAAACCTCCCGTGGCCGGAAACGGCGATATCGCTTCGGCCATGCAATCCATCCGCGAGGCGGTCGTACAGCACGCACCCCCGCCGCCACCCGCACGGGCGCCGGAGGGTCAGCGCCGCATCTTTGCGACGCCGCTTGCCCGGCGGCTGGCAGCCACGGCGGGAATCGACATTGGCGCGATCCGAGGCTCGGGACCGCGCGGACGCATCGTGAAAGCCGATATCGAAACGGCTCGGCAATCTCCGGGATCTCGACCGCCGGGCCTCGCCGCGGGCAAGGCGGGCGACCCCGGATTAAATCCGGGGCGCGGTCCCGGGGCGGCCGCACCTTCTCCCGTACCGCAGGCATCGGCGCCCATCCCCGATGCGAGACTGTTTTTCAAGGCAGGCGACTACGAAGAGCTGCCGCACGATTCCATGCGCAAATCGATCGCGCGCCGGCTGCAATCGGCGAAGACCATCATTCCGCATTACTATCTCACCGTCGATTGCCGCATCGATAACCTGCTCGCGGCGCGGGCGCGGCTGAATGCGGCGTCGCCCAAGGGCGAGGGTGCGTACAGGCTTTCCGTCAACGATTTCGTCGTGAAGGCGGCAGGGCTCGCGCTGATCCGCGTCCCCGAAGTAAACGCGAGCTGGACCGACACGGCGATGCTGCGTCACCGCCATGCCGATATCGGCGTCGCCGTCGCGCTCGATTTCGGCCTGATCACTCCGATCGTTTTCCGCGCCGAAGAAAAAGGTCTCGCCGCGATCTCGGGCGAAGTGAAGTCGCTTGCCGAACGCGCGCGCGCGAAAAAGCTCAAGCCGCAGGAATACGAGGGCGGCACCTTTGCGATCTCCAATCTCGGCATGTTCGGCATCCGCGCGTTCACCGCCATCATGAACCCGCCGCATGCGGCGATCCTGGCGGTGGGGGCCGGTGAATCGCGCGCGGTGGTGAACGACGGAAAGATCGAGGCGGCAACGATGATGACGGTCACCATGTCCTGCGATCACCGCGTCATCGACGGCGCGACCGGCGCGCGCTTCCTCGAACAGTTCCGGCGCTTCGTCGAAGACCCCGCCGCCATGCTGCTGTGATGACGTACGTTCTGTCGCCTCACCCCCCCTCAAGGAGAGGGTGACGTCCCACCATGTCCGATGACCTCGGCGCGATAACGGAACTCGGCGGCGCGGCGGCGATCGAACTGGCGGCGTCGGCGCTCATTGAACGCGGCGCCAATCCGGTTCCGTGCAAGAACTGCAGTGCGCCCGTCATCGGGTCGTATTGCGGCGTGTGCGGACAGGAACGCGAGACGCACCACCACACCCTTCGCCATCTTCTGCACGATCTGTTCAAGGAAATGGGCAGCTTCGATGGCCGCCTCGTGCAGACCATTGTTGCGCTGCTGTTCAGGCCCGGGGAGCTTGCCCTTGCTTTTCACCAGGGGCGGACGCGTCGCTACATGCCTGCCGTACGTCTCTATCTGTTCAGCTCGCTGGTGTTCTTTCTCGTGCTGTCCACCACCCACATCGCTCTGTTCCAGATCGAACTCCAGGAAGTATCCAATGCGTATACGGTGAAAGCGTTGCCCAATGGCAGGGTGGCGATCCTGTCGAACGGCAAGCTGACCTCAATGCCCGCCGTCGTTGCACAGAACGACAGGAATCTCGCTCCGGGCTCGCATTCCGGGCTCACCACCCGCCTGCACTTCTTCCAACCCATCGGGAAGTTTCACCAGCGCATTACGCCCCAGGGCTGGGCGCACATTGCCGAGTTGAAGGCCGACATTCTCAAAGGCGTGGGCAACGACAAACATGCGTGGATCGCGCGCAACGCGATTGCGACGATCGAAAAACTGGCGCGCGACCCCGCGGCGCTGAACGGCCCGCTGACGGTCTGGATTCCACGCGTGTTCTTCCTCCTGCTGCCGCTGTTCGCTCTTCTGCTCTCCCTGTTCTATGTACGGCAGCGCCGGGAGTTTTACTTTGTCGATCACCTGGTTTTTTCGCTGGTGTTCCACAGTTTTGTGTTCGCCGTCCTGATTGTCGCGATCGGAGCCGCGCAGATACTGCCGGGCGGACGCGTGGCGCAACTCGTCTTTGCCGCGATGGGGCTTTACCTGCTTCTGGCGGTCAGGAATTTCTACCGCCAGGGATGGGTGATCAGCGTGATCAAGTTCGCCGTCGTTTCGTTCATCTACACGTTTTTTATTCTCGCGCCGGCACTTATATTCGTGTTTGTCACCGGCATCATCGAGGGTTGATGGAATGGCGGAATCGTACGACGTGCTCGTAATCGGAAGCGGCCCGGCAGGGTATGTCTGCGCGATCCGCGCGGCCCAGCTCGGATTGAAAACCGCGATTGTCGAGCGCGATCGGCTGGGCGGTATCTGCCTCAACTGGGGCTGCATCCCCACGAAGGCGCTGCTGCGCGCCTCGGAAATCTGGCACCTGATGCACCGACTTCCGGAGTTCGGCTTCGCAGCCGACAATTTCCGCCTCGACGTTCCGAAAATTGTCGAGCGCTCGCGCAAGGTGGCGGCGCAACTCTCGAACGGCGTCGCTTTCCTGATGAAGAAGAACAAGATCGACGTGGTCTACGGCGAAGCGAAGCTCTCCGGCGGAGGAAAAGTCGCGGTCGCAACAAAGGACGGAAACCGGGAGCTCAGCGGGAAAAACATCGTGCTCGCCACCGGCGCGCGGGCACGTTCGCTGCCCGGCCTCGAACCCGACGGCAAACTGGTCTGGACCTATCGCGAGGCGATGGTCCCCGATTTTCTTCCCAAAACACTGCTTGTCGTTGGTTCGGGCGCCATCGGAATCGAGTTCGCGAGCTTCTTCCGCACCCTTGGAAGCGAGGTGACCGTGGTGGAAGTGCTCGACCGCATCCTTCCGGTCGAAGACGAGGAGATCTCGCAGTTCGCGGGGAAGGCCTTCGCAAAGCAGGGGATGAAGATCCGCCCGTCGACCGTCGTGGAAAAGCTCGAGAAGCGCGGCAATGAAATCGCGGCGACCCTGAAAGGGCGCGACGGAAAGACGGAAACGCTGACCGCCGAGCGCGCCATCCTTGCCGTCGGCATCGTCGGCAATGTCGAGAATATCGGCCTCGAGCAATTGGGCATCAAGGTCGAGAAGACCCATGTGGTGGTCAACGAATGGGGTGAAACGGGCGTGAGCGGCGTCTGGGCCATTGGCGACCTCGTTGGTCCGCCGTGGCTCGCGCACAAGGGCATGCATGAGGGCGTGATCGTCGCGGAGCGCATTGCGGGCGTCAAAGGCGTGCATCCGCTCGACGTGTCGAAGGTCCCGGCCTGTACGTACTCTGCCCCGCAGGTGGCGAGCGTCGGCATGACGGAAGCGGCGGCGAAAGCATCGGGCCGGAACATCAAAGTCGGGCGCTTTCCGTTCATCGGCAACGGCAAGGCGATTGCGCTCGGCGAACCGGAAGGCCTCGTCAAGACGGTTTTCGATTCCGATACCGGCGAACTTCTTGGAGCGCACATGATCGGCGCCGAAGTGACGGAACTGATCCAGGGCTACACGATCGCGCGCACGCTCGAAGCCACCGACGCCGAACTCGCGGCGACCATCTTCCCGCATCCCACACTTTCGGAGACGATGCACGAAGCCGTCCTCGCCGCCGACAACCGCGCTTTGCATATTTGATCGGCACAGGGAGCCGCGGGTTTTCTTGCTCGGACCACGGTTGTCTCTATCGCTCGTTAACAATGAGCCAGTGAGACGGTGAAATAGTGGTCGTGTGGCGAGACCGTGCATCAACCGTTATTGCGCGCGAAGCGCGCGATTCCCTCGGATCGAAGCCTGCGCATTCTCGCACCATGGTTTCCAGATGACACCATCTCACTGACTCACTGGCTCATTGTTAATTGCCACGGCGCTTCCCGGAGAGCCCGGCGTACGAAGTCAATCACATTGCGTCGGCGAGTTTGAAGGCGAGGAGGCCGGCGGCGAGGAGCGGCTTCCGGAGCATCTGTCCGCCCGGGAAGGCGTGCGCCGGAACGCGCGCGAACACGTCGAAGCGCTCGTTGCGTCCCTGCGCCGCTTCCGCGAGCAGGCGCCCGCCGAGCGTTGCGAGGGCCACGCCCTGTCCGGAATAGCCGTGTGCGAACAACAGACGCTCGCCGACCTTCCCGAAATGCGGCATGCGCGTGACGGTGATGCCCACCGAGCCGCTCCACGCATATTCCGTCGGTACACTCTCCAATTGCGGAAATACCCGGAGCATGCGCGGGCGCACGAGGCGCGCCACGTCCTTCGGCATGCCCAGATACGCTTCGCGCCCCGCGAACAGCATGCGCCCGTCGGTACTCTTTCTGTAATAGTCCAGCACGTGGCGCGTGTCGGCCACCGCTTCGTCGCCGGGAAGAATCTGCGCGCGCAGAGGCTCGGGCAGCGGCGCGGTCGCGGTTACGAAACTTTCGATGTGGCCGATGTAGCGCGCGAGTCCCGGCACCAGGGCACCGCTGTACGCATCGGTCGCGAGAATCGCCTTGCCGGCGAAAACGCTCCCGTTTGCGCATCGGACGTCGACGCCGCTTCCCGTCTGCTCGATCGCAACGACGCGCGATTGCTCGAAAATCTCCGCGCCTGCCCGTTCAGCCGCAGCCGCCATCCCGCGCGCATAAGCGAGCGGATGAAGGTGACCGCCGCCCATGTCCAGTTTTCCTGAGCAGTAGATGCGCGAGCCGATCGCATCTGCAGTCTCGTCGGCGCTCAGCATTCGCGCGTCACGGTAGCCGTAGCTGTCTGCGAGGTGTTGAGTATCGCGCGCCAGCTCGCCGGCGGCGCGTCTGTCGTGCGCCGCGATGATAAGGCCCGGCTTCAGATCGCAGGCGATCGCGTGCTGCGCGATCAGCGAACGTACGAGTGCCTTCGCCTCTTCGCTCAGGCTCCAGAGTTCGCGCGCGTGCGCCTCTCCGAGCCAGCGCTCGAGTTCGTGTTGCTCCTTCCTGAGGCCCGTGTGAATCTGTCCGCCGTTGCGCCCCGAGGCGCCGAAGCCGACGCGCTCCGCTTCGAGCACGATGACACGCGCGCCCGTTTCGGCGGCGTGAAGCGCAGCCGAAAGACCGGTGTAACCTGCACCGATTGCGCAGATATCGGCCGTGCAGCGGCCGGCGAGCGAAGGGCGTTCCGGCGCCGGCCTTGCGCTTTCCGCATACCAACCCTGTGGTTCTTCGCTCATGGGCGGATTGCGGCAGGAGCGTGGGCGTTTGGTCAAGCGGCAAGTTGGACCATGCGCCGCCTTGACCGCGCCCGCTCCGCCGTGGGATGGCAAGCACCCGCGTCGCAACCGGAGCCGCTCCTTTGACCCGCACGGAAATCTGGCGTCTCGAAAAATACCTGCGCAACCTGTTCCGGCTGGACACGATCACGCTTCTCGAGCGTCCCAAACAGCAGGATTCCGTCGAGGTGCACGTCGCCGGCGAATTCATCGGCGTCATCTTCCGCGACGACGAAGAAGGCGAAGTGTCGTACGCCTTCCAGATGGCGATTCTCGAAATGGATCTCCCCGAGCCGCCGCCGTCGCGCGCATGATGCTTTCCAAAACGGCTCTCGCGACAACGTGTTGGGCCGTGCTCTGGGTTCTTCTTTTCTGGGTTTCTCGCGCCAATCACCCGACCGTCATGCTCGATGCAGTGGCGACCACCCTGATGGTGATGGCTTCGGCCGCCGCTTTCGCCATCATCGTACAGGCGTCCAGAAGTACATCGGCTATCACGAAAATCTGCGCCGTTGCTCTCGCCATCGTCGGTGGCGGGATTCTGGCCGCGCTTGCCATACACGCCGTCTATGACATCGAAGTCGGACCGGATCCGCGGCGCTTTGGCCTGATGGCCAATATCGGCATGGATACGGCTGTCGTCGCGGTGTCGGTAACGCTCGTGGGTGCGGCCGAATGGGGCCTGCGCCGCGTCGGGTTCAAAAGCCAAAGCTGACCGTCGGAAGCGGGCGTTCGGCGCTCCCCGCCGCCGTCATAAGCGAACGGCCCATGTATTCTTCCACCCGGCGGCAAAATTCCCGCTCCGCTTGAACCAGGTTTTTACGCGAGTGTTGTACAAATAATGCTATAGCACGCAAGAGCAGGTTGATCTCGGCATTGATGTAGGGTACAGGCTGCTTGCAGGGGCAACGGGAGGCGTTACCGAAATCGCGACGTTAATCGGCTTGGGCTATAGCGCCGTCGCGGCGCGCGGCCGTTCGTATCGCATACCACAGGGGGAAACATGTCGAACATCTTTCGCTTCATTGCACTGGTCTCGGCTGTCGCCATAAGCGCTTGTGCGTCCAAGCCGCCGGATGTCGAGTTTCATCGGGCCACGAGCGGCGTTCAGACCATCGCCGTTCTCTCGCCGGCGATGCCCGAACAGCCCACAATTTTCGCGCTCAGCGGTGCCACGCCTTTAGGAGCGCTGTTCGGTCCGCTCGGCGCGCTCGCCGACAACAAAATTCAGGAGGGCCGCGCAGCCGATTATGCAGGGGCCTTGGCGGGTCATGGTTATTCCCTGCAGACCGTACTGACACAAGACATCACGGCCGAGCTGCAAAAGGATGGCTTTACAGTCAGCAGTGTCAGCGTAGCCCATCCCGGTTCGGCGTTTCTCGCCACCTATCCAGTGGCATCCGGGGCGCACGCCGACGCTTATCTCGACGTCGTCGTCATCAATTACGGCTATATGGCCGGGGCTATCACTGCTCCCTATCACCCGCTCCTGGGACTGCAGTATCGGCTCGTGCGCGCAAGTGACGGGGTCACCTTGATGCAGGTAACTTCGGCTATTCCAATTTCGGAAATGACGTAGAGCCCGATGCCGCGTACGATTTTTCCGGCTACAAGCACATCATGGCCGATATCGATCGTTCCATCACGGGCATCAACGCAGGCGCGTTGCTGGGCGCCAAAGCGATCGGCAAGGCGCTTCAATAAAAACGGGAAATCAGTCGCGAAAGTGCTTCTCGAGGATTCCCCTGGCGCGAGAAGCCTTTTGCTTCGATCTTCTGCCCATGGCGGCACCGGTGTCGCGCGCCTCGCGATTGATGGCCACATGTCCAGTTGTGCCTGCGTTATGGTCTATACCTTACTTCGAATGACGCAACGAGCCGCGCCACCCCGCGGGCGATGTCGCGCCATTGGCCGAGATGGGCGCGCTTGAAGCGGTAGCTGAGCGCCGCACCCGATCCCAGCGGATAATCGCGCAGACAGTTCGGGCTCGGTACGTACGGTCCCGGCCGCTCGCAGAGGAGCACGACAAGCGCGGTGCCGTCACGGCCCACTAGAAGATCTTCGCCGCGGTAACCGGAGTCGTCACGGAACTGATATTGCGTGAGTGAGTACGACCCTGCCGACCCGCGCGGGTCCACGACCTGTCCGCGATACACGCGGGAGAATCGCGCAGCTTCCGCGACGTTGTAGGGGTCCTCGCGGATTTTGATGTGCACGATGGGTGAAGCAGGGCCGCTCGCACTGAACAGCCCACGTTCGGCCTCGCTGTATCCACGAAAATCGGGAAGGCTTGCCGCAATGTCGACCTCCCGACGGGTACCACCTTTCCGCGCGCTGGCGAATACGAGGTAGTTGGCAGGGATGGCGAACGTCATATCGCCGACCCGTACCGTAACGCGATTGATCTGCGTTGAAGGCGATGGGCGCTCCTCGATGAGCGCAACCGGATTTGGCAGAAAATAATAGACCAGGACGAACAGCGACAGGAGAACCACAGCCGCAAGGATGCCCAGCGGCGCCCACCAGCCGGAGTGCTCCTTGATGTTGGTCCCAAAGCTCGTGTCGCGGCGTGGCGGCGGCATGCCCGCGGTTTTACGGCCGGGGCGTTTTCCGTCAATGGCCCAGAATGAAACGCTCAAATGCTTAACGCCTTGCCGCGCCCGGGCACGCCTGCTGCATCGCTTGCCTCGAAGCGATTCGGGGAGGCGAGGCCGTGCAGGACATCGTGGTGGCGCTGTTTGCGCTCGCGGCCGGTTTCACTGCCTCGGGCATTATCGCGAATTTCTATCGCCTGGTGGCCACCGACACGGCGTCCTCGCTCGGCCGGGCCACCTACGTTGCGGTCATGATCTTCGCCGGTCCGAACGTGTTGTTCGAAAACGCGGCAAAGGCCTGGCGCGAAAAATCCTGCTCGACGGGCGCGTTCTGGGTGGCGGCCGCCGTCTCCGGCTACTGGAGCCTTGCGATCGGTCTTCTCGTGATCCAGCTCGGCGTGGCGCTCAAAGGACCGTGAGCATGCTCGCCACCAGCGGGTGGCGCACGATATCGCTTTCGCCCATGCGCACGACGACCACCTCGGGCACGTGGTCGAGCCGGTTTGCGATATCGGCGAGGCCAGACAGGCCGCTCAACAGGTCCGTCTGATCGGGATCGCCGGTCAGGACCATCGTGGAGCGCCACCCAAGACGCGTCAGCAGCATCTTGAGCTGGCCATACGTACAGTTCTGCGCCTCGTCGATCACGACGAAACTGTCGTTCAATGTACGGCCGCGCATGTATGCGACTGGCGCGACTTCGATCGCCCCTTCGGCGAGCAGCGCCTTAAGCCGTTTCGTGCCGAGCCGCTCGGTCAGCGCGTCGTACAAAGGGCGAAGGTAGGGCGCGAGCTTGTCCTGCAGGTCGCCGGGCAGGAAGCCGAGGCTTTCCCCGGCCTCCACCGCCGGGCGGGTCAAAACGATGCGCGAGACGCGATTTTCGTCCAGCGCTTCGACGGCCTTGGCAATGGCGAGATAGGTTTTGCCGGTGCCCGCCGGTCCGAGCGCCGCGACGACGCTGTGGGCGTCGATCGCATCCATGAGCCGCTGCTGCGTCGGGCCCATCGCCCGTACGTTTTTGACGTAGCGGCGATCGCGGGGTTCGTCACTGCGCGGATCGTAACCGGACCTGTTTGAAAAGAGAGGATGGATGATGGTGGCGGATTCGGGAAGCTGAAGATCGCGCTCTCTGCGGCGCGCCGAACGCTTGGCCATGAAGGCTCCCGCTTTGATTGTTGGTGTGAGGGAAACACGGAAACGTCACAGGCGTATGACGGCGGGGAACAAACCGTTTGGGAGGCGACGGCGAACGGTTCCGAATGAACATGGTCCCCGTGGATCGCGACTCAGTCGATGGATGCCAGCGTACCGCGTTTTCGCGTGTGTGCGAGGGGGGCGGCCGAAGAGGAAATCCGTCTCACGAAAATTCGTGCTTGCACCGATCTTGCAAAATGCGCGGAATGCTGCCTGCCGATGATTCGCAAGGAGAGGTCGGATGACGATCTACGCGCTGGGCGAAGCCCGTCCGGAGTTTCCGGAAGCGGGCGATTTCTGGATCGCGCCCGATGCCAGCGTGATCGGCCGCGTGCGACTCAGGCGCAATGCGAGCATCTGGTTCGGCGCGGTGCTCCGCGGCGACAACGAGTGGATCGAGATCGGCGAGAACGCGAACGTACAGGACCATACGGTCGTTCACACCGATATCGGCCAGCCGACGACTGTTGGCGCGAATGTCACCATCGGTCACAGCGTCATTCTGCACTCCGCGACGGTCGCGGATTTCGTGCTCGTTGGTATGGGATCGACGATTCTGAGCGGCGCGAAGATCGGCTCCTGGAGCCTGATCGGCGCCAACACGCTTGTTCCGGAAGGAAAGGAGATTCCGCCGAACTCTCTCGTGCTCGGGCAGCCGGCCCGGATAGTGCGCGAGGTCAGCGAGGCGCAACGGGCCCTCATTCGCATGTCGGCGGAAGTCTATGTCCAGAACCACCGCCGCTTCCGGGCACAGCTCGCGCAAGCATGATGCACTACCCATGTCTCATTGTTAGCGGCTGTCGAAACGGACGCGGTTCCAGAAGGAATCTCCGCAGCTTCGCGCCGTGAGACATCCTTCTCGGTGTCGCGATGAAGGTTTCAGCTGGCGGCGCGAAGCTTGGGTTCGGATCGCCAGATCTTGCGGATGCGCGCGTCGACCTCCGGTCCGAAATTGAACCACGCCGCCTTGTCGTTGCTCGCGTCGGCCACGAACAGTACATCGAGTTTGCCGAGCCGCTGCACGAGCCGGTTGCGGACGGCGTTCGCGGAAGCCGTGGAGGTGAGCAGCCACGCCTGCGGCAGGATCGCGATGCTCTGTCCAAAGGCCGCGATTTCTTCTTCTAGCTTCGCAATCGAACCCGATTTCAGATCGGCCACGATCAGCATGTGCGAAATTTCGCCATTTCCCGGATCGGCGCGGCCGAATTCTCTGGTCTCCCGCTGGAGCGGCTGTGCAACCGCGCCCTCGTTCCGGGCCATCGACGGTTGAAAGATGGGAGCAAGTTCCGGCTGGTCGACGGCGTGGCCGTACTCTGTTTTGCCGGCCGGCGCGACCAGCGATTGCCGCGCAAGCCGCCCTTCGGCCGCGAACGCGCGCATCTGTTCCGTGCTGTAGGGACCGTAAATCTGTCCGGCAACACTGATGGTCCATGAACCCGTCATGGCGGCCTGCACCCAATCCTGCACCAAAGGGTGAAGTTAGGATTAAATGGTTACCTAAAGCTTGCCTGTACCGGTGTAACGGCGGAAGCGGGGGTTCCAAAGACAGCGCTGTGCATGATTCGTCCCGGCATGAACGCGAGCGACCCGGCAATCAGGATTCCGCCTATGTAGACGCCGAGCATTGCGCCTCGGTGGGCGCGAATATTGTGTGTCCAGGCGCCGTAGAGCGCGCTCGCCACGCCGAACAGGGTTATCGGAACGAAGATGTGAATCGGACTTAGGCCGAAGAACGGACTCTTCGGCATGATCTGGTGGATGAACAGCGCCGCGATGGCCGTGATCGTCATCAGCCCAAGGTACAGATAACCGATCGCGCGATGGGCGGGCGCGCCTTTCCGGCTCAGAAAGATCTGCCAGGTTCCGATACAGAAGGCGGGGATGACCGTTGCGGCGTGAATCCGTACCGCGAGCGGTGCGTGAATGAGCGGCTCAAGCGTCATGATTTACGGCAGGGAAGGAAATCGTGCCCCAAACTCGCGGTTCAATGGACCCTCCGGCCGTCTACGGGACACGACTTCCTGTCCCAATGGCACTCAATACGTCCGCGCTTTCGGCGGAATGTACTCGACGTCGTTGGTGAGCGTGTAGTTGTGGACCGGACGGAAGTCGATGCGCGCCCAGCCGGTTTTCGGATCGAGCCAGGAAAGCGTGTGCTTCATCCAGTTCGCGTCGTCACGATCGGGATAGTCCTCGCGTGCGTGCGCACCGCGGCTTTCGGTGCGCGTGACGGCGCTCTCGATGGTCACGACGGACTGCTGGAGAAGGTTCTCGAGCTCCAGCGTCTCGACGAGATCGCTGTTCCAGACGAGGGAGCGGTCGGACACGCGAAGGTCCCCCAGCTGCCTGTAGATCGCATCGATGCGGGCCCGGCCCTTTTTCAGCGTTTCGCCGGTGCGGAACACCGCCGCGTCCTCCTGCATGGCCATCTGCATCGCGAGGCGGATTTCGGCGGTGGCAGAACTTCCATCGGCGTGGCGGTAGCGGTCGAAACGCGCCAGCGATTCGTCGCCAGCGTCTTTCGGCAGATCGGGCTGCCGTTCGTTCGGTTTGATCGCTTCCGCGGCGCGGTCACCTGCGGCCTTGCCGAACACCACGAGATCGATCAGCGAATTCGAACCCAGCCGATTGGCGCCGTGTACGGATACGCACGCGCCTTCGCCGACCGCCATCAGCCCCGGAATCACCGTGTCCGGGTTGCCGTCCGTCAACGTGACCGCGTCTCCCAGATAATTCGTCGGAACGCCGCCCATGTTGTAATGAACCGTCGGAATGACGGGAATCGGCTCCTTCGTCACGTCCACGCCGGCGAAGATGCGTGACGACTCCGCGATGCCCGGCAGGCGCTCGTGAATGACCTTGGGATCGAGGTGGGAAAGATGCAGATGGACATAATCCCTTTTCGGTCCGATCCCCCGTCCTTCGCGAATCTCGACCGTGATCGCGCGGCTCACTACGTCGCGTGAGGCGAGGTCCTTCGCGTTCGGCGCGTAGCGCTCCATGAAGCGTTCGCCTTCCGAATTCACGAGGAAGCCGCCTTCGCCGCGGACGCCTTCGGAGATCAGAATGCCCACGCCGTAGATACCGGTCGGATGGAATTGTACAAATTCCATGTCCTGGAGCGGGAACCCGGCGCGCAGCACCATGCCGTTGCCGTCGCCCGTCTGCGTGTGGGCGCCCGTGCAGGAGAAATAGATGCGGCCGTAGCCGCCGGTCGCCAGGATGACCTTGCCGGCCCGGAAGCGGTGGATGGAACCGTCGTCGAGATTCCACGCCATCACGCCGCGTACGACGCCTTCGTCGACGATCAGATCGAGCGCGAAATACTCGATGAAGAAATTCACTTCGTGCTTCACGCATTGCCCGTAAAGCGTGTGCAGGATGGCGTGCCCCGTGCGGTCGGCGGCGGCCGCCGTCCGTTGCGCAATCCCTTTGCCGTAATGCGAGGTCATGCCGCCGAAGGCGCGCTGATATATCTTGCCTTCTTCCGTCCGGCTAAAGGGCACGCCCATATGCTCGAGCTCGTACACGGCCGCCGGCGCGTGCTTGCAGAGATATTCGATCGCATCCTGGTCGCCGAGCCAGTCGGACCCCTTGACGGTGTCGTACATATGCCAGCGCCAGTCGTCTTCGCCCATGTTGCCGAGCGCGGCGGAAATCCCGCCCTGCGCGGAGACGGTATGGCTTCGGGTGGGAAACACCTTGGTGATGCAGGCCGTCTTCAGGCCCTTGGCCGCTGCGGCGAGGGTTGCGCGCATGCCCGCCCCGCCGGCGCCGACAACGACGACATCGAATGTGTGATCGGTGATCGGGTAGGCCGGCATCAGAACACCTTCGTGCAGGGGACGAGTTTCACAGGGCGATCTTCACCAGCGCGAACAGCGATACGGCGCCGAGAATCCAGGCAAACAGTTGATTGCACAGAAAGAGCGCAAGCTTCCAGCCCTCGGTGTGTACGTAATCCTCGATGACGACCTGGAGACCGAGCACGCTGTGATGCAGGCTGGCGATCACGAACAGCGCCATGGCGATCGCGTTGACCGGCTGGTGCAGGAAGGCGACGACGGCTTCGCGATCGGCACCTGCGAGCGCGACTGCCGCACAGACGAACCAGATCGAGAGCGGAATGAGCGCGACGGCGCTGACGCGTTGGCGCCAGAAATGCTCGGTGCCCGAATGTGCGGCCCCGAGGCCCTCCACCCGCGCAAGCGGCGTCTGCGTGCCCATCAATGAAGGACCCCGTGCGCCAGCAGGAAAACGACAATCGCGGCAAGAAGAGAGAGAAGGACGACGGCCACGCCGCTGCGGTTGGCGGTCGAAACGTCAAATCCGAAGCCGACGTCCCATGCCAGATGGCGAATGCCGTTGAAGAAATGGAATGCGAGCGACCACAGAATTCCGAACAGGACGATTTGTCCGACGGGGTGGGCCGCGCTTGCGGCGAAAACATGGTAGGCATCAGGTCCCGTCGCGGCAGCGATAAGCCACCAGGCGAGGAGGATCGTGCCGGCCGACAACGCGATGCCGGTGGCACGATGCGCGATCGACGTGGCCATCGTCACGGGCCAGCGATAAATCTGCAGATGGGGCGAGAGGGGGCGTGGGCGTTGCGCGCTTTGTTGCGCCATGAAAAGGGTCACCGATGCGGGCGGGGGCGGAGTGTAGGTGTGAGGAAGGTCAAGTCAACCGCGCAGAAGCCGCGGCACGAAGCGTGACGGCAACAACGGCCAAATCCGGATTGGACGATTCGGGCCGGTTCTGGAACGCAAAGCTCGCCGAAGCGCGTGGCGAGGTGGTCGTGGTCATCCTGCTCGTGCCGCTGCTTCTTCTGCCGGCGATATGGAACCGTTTTCCTTTCATCTATTACGACACGGGCGCCTATCTGTTCGAAGGTCTGACGGGGCGCTTCATTCCGGAACGCGCAGCCGTCTATTCGCTGTTTCTTCGCTTCTCGGGTGCGGCCACAAGCCTGTGGATCATCGCAATCCTTCAGGCGCTCATGTCGGCATTTCTGATGACGCAGTGTGCTCGGGCGGTTGCGCCCGCGATGCGCTGGCCGGTGCTGTTGCTCATTGGGGCGGGTCTCGTCGTCACCACAAGCGTGCCTTGGTACGTCGGTGAGATCGAGCCCGACTGTTTTACCGCGTTGCTTGTCCTTGCGCTTTATCTTCTGGCTTTTCATCTAGCTGCGCTCGGATTTTGGCGCGGCATTGTCGTTGCCACGATCGGGGCACTGTCGATCGCTGTGCACCCATCGCATCTGGTGCTTGCCGTCATCCTCTTTCTCACCCTGCTGCTCCTGCGCGTCACCGCGTTGAGGCCGCGGCTGATTGCGCCGGGCCTTACCTTCGCGGCGGGCCTTGTCCTCGTGCTTGCCGGCAATTACGATTTCACGAAGCAGATATTCATCAGCCGGGCAGGGGCACCGTTTCTGTTTGCGCGCATGCTGCAGGACGGCATCGTCATGCGGCTGCTCGACGAGACGTGCCCGCGGTCCGGCTACCGGCTCTGCACCTACAAGAACGAGCTGCCGCCCACGGCCGACGGATATCTCTGGACGCCGCACAGCCCGTTTTTCGCGCTCGGACATTTTCAGGGAACGGCGGCCGAATCGGCACGCATCGTGCGCGCCGCTCTCATCCGCTATCCGCTTCTTCAGCTGGGAGATGCCTTGAACGACGCCGTTGCCCAATTTGTACGTTTTGGAACCGGTGAAGGATTTGAACCGCAGGAATGGGTATTGAAGCCCGTGTTCACGCACCTCGTTCCGCAGCAGATGCCGGCCTACCTCTCCGCGCGGCAGCAGCAGGGCATGATAAGCTTCCATCTGATCAAACCATGGGAAACGGCAGTCGGTTTTCTCGCGCTCGCCGGTCTGATCGCGATGATCGTGTTGGCCGTTCGTGCAAAGCAGACCTCGCGGGTTTCGTTGCCTGTTTTTGTGCTTGCGGCGCTGATCGGCAACGCCATCGTCTGCGGCACGCTTTCGGGTCCGCACGACCGCTACCAGTCGCGTCTGATGTGGCTCGCACCTTTCGCTGTCGTGCTTTGCCTTGCACGACAATCGCGAATCCGGCAGTGAGGTACGCCTGATGGCCGCGCAAATTCGCATCGCTCCGTCGATCCTTTCAGCCGATTTCTCGCGCCTCGCGGCCGAAGTGGAAGCGATCGAGCGCGCGGGCGCCGACATCATCCATGTTGACGTGATGGACGGCCATTTTGTGCCCAACATCACCATCGGCCCGATGGTGGTGAAAGCGCTCCGGCCGCACGCGAAAAAGCCGCTCGACGTGCATCTGATGATCTCGCCTGCAGACCCTTACATCGAGGCGTTTGTCAAAGCAGGCGCAGACGGACTGACTGTCCATCCCGAAGCCGGACCGCACATCCATCGCTCGCTTCAGCTGATTCGCTCATTGGGCAGGCGGCCGGGTGTGGTGCTCAACCCCGGCACGCCGATCGATGCCATCGACAATGTGCTCGATCTCGTCGACCTCGTGCTCATCATGTCGGTCAACCCCGGATTCGGGGGACAGGAATTCATCCACAGCCAATTGAGGAAAATCGAAGCGGCGGCGGAGCGAATCAGCAAGACCGGGCGCAATATCGATCTCGAAGTGGATGGCGGCATCACACCGGAGACCGCACGACTTGCCATCGACGCCGGCGCAAACATTCTCGTCGCAGGAACCGCTGTCTTTGCCGGCGGTCCCGAGCGCTACGCGGCCAACATCGCCGCACTCCGCAGCCAGACTTAAGCTCGTGAGTGACCGCGGATTGCACCGGCGTGCCGCGCCGCCGATTTCCATGTTGCCCGATATCCTGCGCGCGCTCCTGTGGCGCGCGATTGCCCCGCTCCGCATCGTCTGGCGACGGAATTGGCTCTACCGCCAGTTTCTCGATGGCCGCCTGGCCGACCGCATTCGCCACCAGCCCGTCGATACGACGGCGCGTCAGCTCGAGGACGCCGATGCGCTCCTGAAGGGGCGCTTTCGCTACGCCGGACAAACTGTTGAAGCACAACGTGATTCCATTTTCGATGCTGCGCCGCCCAGCACGGCCTGGGCGCACGCCCTTCACGGCTTTGAATGGCTTGGTGCGCTCGCGGCCGCCGGCGGAGAAACAGCGCGAAGTCTCGCGACGAACCTCATCACGGAGTGGCTGGACCGGTTCGCGCGCTACGGCGAACCGGCATGGCTGCCCGAGGTCATGGCGCGCCGCCTGCTCGCGATTCTGGCGCATGGGCGACTGGTGCTGGCCAATTCGGAAATCCTGTGGCGCTCCAGGCTGTTCGTATCGCTACGCCAGCAGACCGGACAGCTCGGACGAATTGTGAGGGAGGCGCCCGAGGGCTTGCCCCGCCTCGAAGCGGCCGCGGCCCATGTACTGGCGCGCGCCTGCCTGAGCGAAAACCCGAAGCGGGTCGAAGCGGCGCTCGCGGATTTCGCGCCTGAAATCGCCGCGCAGATTCTGCCCGACGGTGGTCATGTCAGCCGGTCGCCGGAGTCCCTGCTCCAAGCGTACCGCCACATCGTCATGGTGATGGATGCATTGGCAGCGGCCGGCGTCGACGTTCCTGCGTGGTTGCACAGCGCGCACGATCGTGCGGCGCCCATGCTCCGTTTTTTCCGTCACGCCGACGGCGCGCTCGCCGTTTTCAATGGCGGAGGCGAGGCCAGTGCGCGCATGGTTGAAGCGCTGCTCGCGCGCGACGAGGTGAGGGGACAGCCGTTCCTGTACGCGCCCCATTCCGGCTATCAGCGTCTCACTGCCGGGCGTTCGCTTGTGATTCTCGATTGCGGAGCTCCTCCGCCTCCCGGGTTTTCGACACGCGCCCATGCGGGATGTCTCGCATTCGAATTCGATGCACATGGGAACCGCATGATCGTCAATTGCGGTGCGGAAAAGGATGACGGTTCGCGTTGGGACGGCGCGCTGCGTGCGACGGCGGCGCAGTCGACGGTAACGCTCGCGGACACGTCGATGCTCCCCATCCTGTCGCCGGGAATCGCGCGCGATCTGCTCGGACCCCGCCTGCTTTCGCATCCGGCGAGGATTGCCACCGAACGCCGGGAGACGCCCAATGGCTGGCGTGTTTACGCGGCGCACGAATACTACCTTGCCGAGTTCGGTATCGTGCATGAGCGAATGTTGACGCTGTCGCCGCATGGCAATCGGCTCACCGGCGCAGACCGCCTGCTCGCCCGACCGCCGCGACGAAAACGTGCGCCCATACCCTTTGCCGTTCGCTTTCACATCCATCCGGACGTACGCGTATCCCCATCCTTGAGCGGCGATATTCTCCTCAAGCTGCCCAATGGCGAAGGCTGGCGGTTCCGCCATGGCGAAAGTGTCTCGATCGAGGAGAGCGTGTACGCGGGCCACGATGGCGTGCGGCGTGCGGAACAGCTCGTGCTGACGGGGCAGGTTGGAAACGAATCCGCCGAAATCGGCTGGGCGTTCGAGCAGATCGGGACGGAGTGACGCTGGGGTTTTTCGCCCGTTTGTCAGCACACGAGGCGCTTGCTATGCAGCTTGGGCGCGATATCAGAGGCGAGAATGGTTCAGTTCAATCTGCCGAAAGGAAGCCGTCCAAAGCCCGGAAAAGCCTGGCCGGGGCCGGTGACCGCAAACGGCAAGAAGCCCAAACGCACCAAGGATTTCAAAATCTACCGCTATGATCCGGATTCGGACGCGAACCCGCGCATCGACAGCTATCGGGTGGATCTCGAGACCTGCGGCCCCATGGTTCTGGACGCGCTGATCAAGATCAAGAACGAGATCGATTCGACGCTCACGTTCCGCCGTTCCTGCCGCGAAGGCGTGTGCGGCTCGTGCGCCATGAACATCGACGGCGGCAACACGCTCGCCTGCACCAAGGCCATTTCCGACGTCTCGGGCTCGGTTTCGATCTATCCGCTGCCGCATATGCCGGTGGTGAAGGATCTCGTTCCCGACCTGTCGAATTTTTATGCCCAATACGCGGCGATCGAACCTTATTTGCAGACGAAGACGGCCGAGCCGCAGCGCGAGCGGCTCCAGTCGCCGGAGGAGCGGGCGAAGCTTGACGGCCTGTACGAATGCATTCTCTGCGCCTGCTGCTCGACCTCGTGCCCGAGCTACTGGTGGAATTCCGAGCGTTACATGGGCCCGGCGGCGCTCCTCCAATCCTACCGCTGGCTGGCCGACAGCCGCGATGAGATGAAGGGCGAGCGGCTGGACAATCTTGAAGATCCGTTTCGGCTGTACCGCTGCCACACCATCATGAACTGTGCCCAGACCTGCCCGAAAGGGCTGAACCCGGCGCGCGCCATCGGCGAGATCAAGCAGCTGCTGGTGAAGCGCAGCGTTTGAATTTTCCACGCTCTCTTTGCGTGTCATCCCCCCGAAAGCGCGCGAAAGGGACGCGAACGCGCGGACCCAGCGCCTGCAACCGTTGAAATCACTGCACTGGCGTTCGTGCGCTCTTTCCAAGAGGTGCGGGGCTGGATTCCCGCTTGCACGGGAATGAGAATCTGTTTCTTGAGAAAGCAGCTTATCCCGACGGTGCAAAGCTCGCGCGCAGCCGAAGGACGTTCCATAGCAGTGCGCTTGCGGCGCGGGTGAACAGACCCTGCGGATCGGCGCCGATTGATTTGCTCACCATCTGTACAAGTTTCGCGATGTGGTGGCGCCGGTAGAGTTTCATCGCCTGGGCGTTGTACGCGCGGGCGAAGCGGCGGCGATCGTAGGGAATGCGCGACTCGTCTTCCGCGGGAACATTGGCGCAGTAATAGGCGTAGGCGAGTTCGTCGTCGCTCGACTCGTTCACGCGGGTGGCCGCGACGAACAATCGCCGCCACCACGGCAGTTCGGGTTCGTCCTGTGCATGCAGCGTTTCATAGAAGAGCCGGTAGTGACGGAATTCGTCGGCGGCGATGCGCCCCGCGATCTCCTTCAGCACCGGCTCGTCCGTTCCGTCGCGAATGGCGCTGTAAAACGACGATGTCCCTGATTCGACGACGCAGCGCGCAATCATTTCGCCGCGGCGGCTGCCGCGCACGGACGCGTTATCCTCGCGAAGAAAATGGGGTGGGGTGTAACCGGCCTTGAAGCGGGCAAACGCGCTCTTGAAATTGAAGGAAGGGTCGGCGGTCTCCGCCCAACGGCCCAGAGCGAGGCCGTGCTGAAGCTCCTCAACGCCCCAGCGCTCGATATCGGCAAGCGTCTTGGCGCCCGAATCGCGGAACACGCGCCTGAGGTAGATGACGTAGTCGTCGGCAGCGTACTCGACGAGCGAAGCGGCCTTCACCGCCGCAAGCAAGCCGGGCGTGATTTTCGAGCGGTCAAAGCGGTCCCACTGGACGTCATCCAGCGTCCACCCCGGACCATAGACGGTTCCCGCACTCATCCTGCCCTCAGCCAGAGCCGGTCAAAGGCGAGGGGCCCCAACCGACAGCCTCATCCTTAGACAAGCTCAAGGATGAGGCTTTTTGAAGGAAATATCAAAGCGCGGCGCGAAGGAGGCGCAGGTGATCGAGCTGCTCGGCCGCGCGGGCGCGATCCGTCTCATTTTTAAGCAAAACAAGATCTTCTTCGGTGTTCCTGATCCGTTGCTCGAGCGCGGCCGCATCGATTTCGGCCATCGGAATGGCGTCTTCGGCGAGGACTGTCAGCCGGTCGGGGTTGGCTTCGGCAAAGCCGCCGAGCACGAAGAACCGCGTGTCGCCCGTCGCAACGCCACCCCGGATGTCGATCACTCCGGGACGGAGGCTCGAGATCAAGGGCATGTGTCCGGCCAGTACACCGAAATCGCCTTCGGCGCCCGGCACGGTCACCATATCGGCCTCATCGGCAACGAGAAGGCGCTCCGGCGAGACGATTTCGAACGGGATTTTGTCGACCATCGTCACGCCGCTTCGGCTGCGAGCTTCTCGGCCTTGGCGACCGCGTCTTCGATCGTGCCGACCATGTAGAATGCGGATTCCGGCAGGTGATCGTATTCGCCGTTCACCACCGCCTTGAAACTGCGGATCGTGTCTTCCAGCTTCACGCTGATGCCCGGCATGCCGGTGAACACCGTCGCCGCGAAGAACGGCTGCGAGAGGAAGCGTTCGATCTTTCGCGCACGCGCGACCGTCAGCTTGTCTTCTTCCGACAGCTCGTCCATGCCGAGAATGGCGATGATGTCCTGCAGCGCTTTGTACCGTTGCAGAATCTGCTGCACCTGGCGCGCCACGTTGTAGTGCTCCTCGCCCACGACGCGCGGATCGAGCAGGCGCGAGGTGGAGTCGAGCGGATCGACCGCAGGAAAGATCGCTTTCTCGAAAATCGCGCGGGACAGCACCGTCGTCGCATCGAGATGCGCGAACGATGTCGCGGGTGCGGGATCGGTCAGGTCGTCGGCCGGCACGTAGATCGCCTGTACCGAAGTGATCGAGCCCTTGGTCGTGGTGGTGATGCGCTCCTGCAGCGCGCCCATATCCGTCGCGAGCGTCGGCTGATAGCCCACCGCCGACGGAATGCGGCCGAGCAGCGTGGACACTTCGGAACCGGCCTGCGTGAAGCGGAAGATGTTGTCCACGAAGAACAGCACGTCCTGTCCCTGGTCGCGAAAATATTCGGCGACGGTCAGGCCCGAGAGACCGACGCGCGCGCGGGCGCCCGGCGGCTCGTTCATCTGACCGTACACCAGCGCACATTTGGAACCTTCAGTGGAACCCTCCCTGGGATCCTTGTTCACGCCCGATTCGATCATCTCGTGATAGAGGTCGTTGCCTTCGCGCGTCCGTTCTCCCACGCCCGCGAAAACCGAATAGCCGCCGTGATTCTTGGCGACGGCGTTGATCAACTCTTGGATCAGCACCGTCTTGCCGACGCCTGCGCCGCCGAAGAGGCCGATCTTGCCGCCGCGCGCATAGGGCGCGAGCAGGTCGATCACTTTGATGCCGGTGACGAGGACCTGGGCTTCGGTCGATTGATCGACAAAGGCCGGCGCCGGCTGATGAATGGCCCGGCGGCCCGACGACTGCACGGGGCCCGCGTCATCCACCGGCTCGCCGATGACGTTGATGATCCGGCCGAGCGTTCCTTCGCCCACCGGTACGCTGATCGGCGCGCCCGTATCGCTGACCTTCTGGCCCCGTACCAAGCCCTCGGTGGCGTCCATCGCGATGGTGCGTACCGTCGATTCGCCCAGATGCTGCGCCACTTCGAGGATAAGCCGCTGGCCACGGTTCTCGGTCTCGAGCGCATTCAGGATTGCCGGCAGGTGCCCGTCGAACTGCACGTCCACCACGGCGCCCATCACTTGGCTCACCTGACCCGTCTTGCCGGTTTCTGTCATCGCATTCATGTCGTCTCTCCGTCAGAGCGCCTCTGCGCCCGAGATGATTTCAATCAGTTCCTTGGTGATCATTGCCTGGCGCGTCCGGTTGTACTGAAGCGTGAGGTTGTCGATCACGTCGCCGGCGTTGCGCGTCGCCGAATCCATCGCCGCCATCTTGGCGCCGAATTCACCTGCCACGTTCTCGAGCAGGGCGCGGAAAATCTGTACATTCACGTTGCGCGGCAGGAGGTCGGCGAGAATGGCGCCTTCGTCCGGCTCGTACTCGTAGACGTTGCCCCGCGGGCTGCTCAGCGGGCCGGATTCGGGAATCTCCGCGGGAATGAGCTGCATCAGGGTCGGAACCTGGCTCATGACCGATTTGAATTCGGAATAGACGATCGCCGCCACGTCGAATTCGCCGGCCGCAAACATGTCGAGCACGCGGCGCCCGATGGCTGCGGCATTGGAGAAACCGATGCGCTTGATGCCCACGAAATCGATCGCGTCGATGATGTGCTTCGCGTATTGCCGCTTCAGCTGGTCGCGGCCTTTGCGGCCGACGCAGAGGATCTTGACGGTTTTTCCTTCGCGTTCGAGCGCCTGGATGTGCTGGCGCGCGCGCCGCACGATATTGGTGTTGAAAGCGCCGCAAAGGCCGCGATCGGCCGTCGCGACGATGACGAGGTGAACCTCGTCTTTGCCGCTCCCGGTAAGCAGCGCAGGGGCGCCGGGATTGTCCTTCAATCCGGCCGCGAGGCTCGCAATCACCGCGCTCATCTTTTCCGCGTAGGGGCGCGCGGCTTCAGCCGCCTCCTGCGCGCGGCGCAGGTTGGAGGCGGCGACCATCTGCATCGCCTTGGTGATTTTCCGGATCGACTTCACGCTCGCGATCCGGTTGCGGAAGGATTTTAGGCTGGGCATCAGGCGAAAGCTTTCACAAACTCCTCGATGATCGTCTTGAGCTGCGCTTCGGTCTCGGGCGAGATCTGTTTTCTGGTGCGGATGTCGTCGAGAATGTCCTTGTGTCTGCCGCGCATCAGGCGAAGCAACTCACCCTCGAAACGCTGCACATCGGCGACCGCGAGCTTGTCGAGATAACCCTTCACGCCGGCGTAGATGGAAACGACCTGTTCCTCGACCGGATACGGTGTGAACTGCGGTTGCTTCAGGAGTTCCGTGAGCCGCGCGCCGCGGTTCAGGAGCCGTTGCGTTGCCGCGTCGAGATCGGAGCCGAACTGCGCAAACGCGGCCATTTCGCGGTATTGAGCGAGATCGAGTTTGATCGAGCCCGCAACCTGTTTCATCGCCTTGATCTGCGCCGAGGAGCCCACGCGCGACACGGAAATACCGACGTTCACCGCCGGGCGAATGCCCTGAAAGAACAGATCGCTCTCGAGAAATATCTGGCCGTCCGTGATCGAGATCACGTTTGTCGGAATGTACGCCGAGACGTCGTTCGCCTGGGTTTCGATGACGGGCAGTGCGGTCAGGGAGCCCCCGCCGTAATCGTCGTTCATTTTCGCCGCACGCTCGAGCAGGCGCGAGTGCAGATAAAACACGTCGCCGGGATAGGCTTCGCGTCCCGGGGGGCGGCGAAGGAGAAGTGACATCTGGCGGTACGCGACCGCCTGCTTGGACAGATCATCATAGATGATGAGCGCGTGCATGCCGTTGTCGCGGAACCACTCGCCCATCGCGCATCCCGCAAACGGAGCGAGGTACTGAAGCGGAGCCGGTTCGCTCGCGGTCGCGGCGACGACGATGGTGTAATCCATCGCGCCCGCATCGCTCAGCGTCCTCACGATCTGCGCCACCGTCGAGCGCTTCTGGCCGATGGCGACATAGATGCAATAGAGCTTCGTCTTCTCGTCGCCGCTTTGATTGACGGTGCGCTGATTGATGATGGCGTCGATCGCAATCGCGGTCTTTCCGGTCTGCCGGTCGCCGATGATGAGTTCGCGCTGGCCGCGGCCGATCGGGATCAGGCTGTCGATCGCCTTGATGCCGGTCTGCATGGGCTCGTTCACGCTCTTGCGTGGAATGATGCCCGGCGCCTTTACGTCCACACGCCGTCGCTCAGCGACATCGGTGATGTCGCCCTTGCCGTCGATGGGATTTCCGAGCGGATCAACCACACGGCCGAGAAGGCCTTTGCCGACCGGCACGTCCACGATCGCGCCGGTGCGCTTGACCGTGTCGCCTTCCTTGATGCCGGCATCGCTGCCGAAAATCACCACGCCGACATTGTCGGTCTCGAGATTGAGCGCCATTCCCTTGATGCCGCCCGGAAACTCCACCAGTTCGCCGGCCTGCACATTGTCGAGGCCGTAGACGCGGGCGATGCCGTCGCCGACGCTCAAGACTTCACCGACTTCGCTCACCTGCGCTTCGGCGCCGAAATTCTGGATCTCGCGCTTCAGGATGGCCGAGATTTCGGAAGGCTGGATGTTCATGTCAGTGTCCTCTCATGGCCGCGCGCAAACCTTCGAGTTTGGTGCGCAGCGACGAATCGATCATGCGTGACCCGACTTTCACCACTAGGCCGCCGAGCAGCGACGGATCAACTCTGGTGGAAAGCCGGGCCTCGCGGCCGAGTTTCTCTTTCAGCACGCGCTTCAAATCCCTGGTTTCCGCATCGCTCAAAGCCCGCGCGGCCGTGACGTCGGCTTTGATCTCGCCCTTCTCTTCCGCGATCAGCCGCTCGTGGGCGTCGATGATCTGGTTGAGCGCAGAGAGACGCCGCTTGGTTGCCAGCGTCAGAACGAAGCGTACCGTCAAGGGCGCGGCTTCCATGCGCCGCAGCACGGCGTCCATGCCGAGCTTCTGCTGCTCCGCCGAAAACACCGGCGCTTTCACCAGCCGCGCCAACTCGGGACTTTCGGAGAGCAGCCCTTTCAGCGTCGCAAAGTCATTCGAAACGGTTTCGAGGGTCCGCTCTTCGCTGGCGAGCTCAAAGAGAGCGAGCGCGTACCGCCCTGCCACTCCGCCGCCATGTATGTCGCGCTCAGCCATGTCCGCGTCTTTCGACCTGCACGCCGGAGGGCGCGCGGCGCCAGCTATTTCCTTGAAACCGCAAGGGAAACCAAACGCGCGGATGGAACCCGAATCCCGCGCGGGCGGGGAGTAGCATGGGGCTTTCTCCTGCGCAACAATCTGTCGCGAAGAGCTGGAATGTCGGGAAACACAGTGTTTCGCTTTGGAAGTGGGGGCATTGCGACTATTCTGCGGTTTGGGGCCAACGGAGAAACGTCATGAAATGGATGGTTGTGTTCGGAGCAACATTGAGTGCCGCTCTTGCGCTCCCCGCGATTGCCGCATTGCAGGAGGGCGCCAAGGCGCCGGATTTCACCGCGCAGGCATCGATGGGCGGCAAGGAGTTCAGTTTCTCGCTGGCCGACGCCCTGAAGAAGGGGCCTGTTGTCCTTTATTTCTATCCTGCAGCGTTTACCAAAGGCTGCACCATCGAAGCGCATGACTTCGCCGACGCGATGCCGCAATACGCGGCGCTCGGGGCCACCGTGATCGGCGTCTCGCATGACACGATCGATACGTTGGACAAATTCTCCGTGAGCGAGTGCCGGAGCAAATTTCCGGTCGCTGCCGATCCCCAGCAAACGGTGATGAAATCCTATGATGCGGTGCTTTCCTCGCATCCGCAATACGCCAACCGCACCTCGTACGTGATTGCGCCGGATCACTCGATTCTAATGACGTACACGGATATGAATCCCGACCAGCACGTCGCGCTGACGCTCGCCGCGGTCAAGAAGTGGCACGACGCGCAGGCGACAGGGCAGGCCGCGAAGTAACGGCACCGTACTGGAATTTTTTGACGTGCGCGCTGCGCTGGGCGTCGTCACATCGTTGTCGGAGCGTTCGAGCCGGCGCGTTGGGCGGCAAGAAAGACCTTCTCTCCGCTTAGCAGCCCATAGCGCAGGACGTCAGGTCCCCATGCGGTGAATTCGGTGAGGTCGAAGCCTGCGTTTCGGATGCGGGTGCGAACGTCCGCTCCATAAATTCGCAGATGGTCCGCCTGGCCGAAATGAAGCGCGCGCTCCCTGGCAGTCGTGACGGTCGCGTCTTCGTAGGTTTGCGCCCAGCCTTCGACAACGGGAACCATGATGATGGACGAGCCGCCCGGTCGCAACACGCGATGAATCTCGCGCAGTGCCCGGGCATCGTCCACATGTTCCAGGACGTGCAGACAAACCACACAATCAAAGGACTGATCGTCCACCTCCAGCGCTTCAAGATTCAGCACCCTGTCGGCGCGGCCCGGCGTAATGTCGGCGGACAGGTAGCTGCGTGCGAGCGGGCGGATGAGGCGGGCGATGCTGCGTTCGGGCGCGAAATGCAGTACGTCGCGTCCCTCGAAAATGATCCGGTTCCGATCGAACCAGAGTTTGAAAAGGCGATGTCGTTCCACCGAATTGCAGCGGGGACACTTTGCATCGGGGCGCGTCCCCTTTCCGGCCATGTTGAAATAGCCGTGATATCCGCAAAGATTGCATTCGCGTGGAATGCGCTGCGGCCCACGCGCGAAGGGCCGCGTTATACGGTTTGTATCGACTGCCATCCGGTACCAGATTTTCTCGAACAGGTTCGGAGGGCCCATTTTGCATCCCGGGCTAAATTCAACCGCTGCGCATCCTAGTGAACTGAATCTCACAGTTCAAACCACAGTCTTGTCACCAAGAGTGTCGTTGCTGCGGCCTGTCCGCAGCATCCGGTAGCGCGAGTCCCGCGCGCGATGACTCCGGACCCTGCGGAGGAGCCGCAGGTGACAGCCGTTTTGAATGTCCAAAGTCAGATTGGCCTCAGTACTCTTGAATCAGAATTCAACCACTGCCGCGTTCCCGGATTGGCCGGTAGCGTCGAATTTGGACGCGTCGCCTTGACGGCCCGCCGCATATCCTGCCAAACGGCGCGGCGATGATCGAGATCACGCAGGAATTCACTTTCGATGCCGCGCACCGGCTGGACGCGGGCGCGCCGGAGAACCGCCGCATCCACGGCCATTCGTTTTACGCGGAGGTCACGCTGCGCGGCGGAGCCGACGCCGAAACCGGCATGCTGCTCGAATTCGGCGCAATCAAGGAAGCGCTGGGCGAGATCGCAGGAGAGCTCGACCACCGGCTGCTGAACGACATTTCCGATCTCGGGCCGCCGACGCTGGAGAACATCACGCGGTGGATTTTTCGCAAGGCGCGTACACGGTTTCCGGAAGTCGTGCGCGTACGCGTGCGCCGTCCGTCCTATGGCGAGTCGTGCTGCTACGAGGAATGATTTGGCGAAGAAACGCCTGACGCAGCTTGGCCGATCCGTCGCTGTCCCGCAGTCACCGGATCAGGCGCGCATCGAGAGCGTGACAAATCCGCACGCCGACTCCGACTACGTGGTACGCTTTACCGCGCCGGAGTTCACCACGCTCTGTCCGATCACGGGTCAGCCCGATTTCGCCCATTTCGTCATCGACTACTGCCCGGCGAAAGCGCTCGTGGAATCCAAGTCGCTGAAACTGTTTCTCGCGAGCTTTCGCAATCACGCAGCCTTTCACGAGGATTGTACGATCGTGATCGGCAAACGCGTTGTTGCGGCGATAAGGCCCAAATTCCTGCGAATTGCCGGCTACTGGTATCCGCGCGGCGGCATTCCCATCGATGTCTTCTGGCAAGCCGGAAGACTGCCGAACGGCGTCTGGCTGCCCGACACGGGCGTCTCCCCCTATCGGGGAAGGGGATAGGGATCAGCCCGGCCGCTTTTCCTTCCAGAAAAAGAGCAGGTAAAAAACGCCGATCGCCATCAGCCAGAAGGCGCCGTTGAACAACACGGCCGTCAGAATTCCGAGCCAGCTTCCATAAACGTCCAGGTAAACCTGAACAATTCTCGACGGATGAGGAATTGCCTTGAGGGATTCGAGCACAGCGAGCTTTACGCCAGACTCGATGAGCAACTCTCCTAGATACAGAAACATTCCGACGAGATAGACCCCATAGGCGAACAGCCTGAGCGCGATTTGCGCGCGGTTGAGAAAATAGTAGATGCCGACGATCATCGCGAAGTTGATGGTAACGATCTGGCCGAACCAGGCCACCTCGTTTGCGGTGACCGAACGCGCAATGGCGAACAGGTCCTGTTCGCTCATCCGACAGGGATTGTACGGGCTGCAGAACCAAGTTTGGCGCACGCCGCGTGGCGGGGGCAGGCAACGATATGATCGTTCACCAGGCCGACGGCCTGGGCAAAGGCATAGACGATCACCGGTCCGCAGAAATTGAAGCCGCGCTGCTTCAGGTCTTTCGACAGCTTTTCGCTCATCGCCGTTTTCGCAGGAACCAGTTTCTCGCTCCTGTAGCGATTGACCAGCATGCGGCCGTCCACGTGCTTCCAGATGAAATGCGCGAAACCGCCGTCTTCCTTCTCCATGATCTCGAGCCAGACGCGCGCGCCCTTGATCGCGGCTTCGATCTTGGCGCGACTGCGAATGATTCCTTCATCGCGCAGCAGGCGCGCGATCTGGCGTTCGCCATAGCGCGCGATTTTCTCTGGCTCGAAACGATCGAAGGCCCGGCGGAAATTCTCGCGTTTGCGCAGGATCGTGATCCACGAAAGCCCGGCCTGGAAGCCGTCGAGCATGAGCTTTTCGTAGAGCGCGCGATGATCGAATTCCGGCACGGCCCACTCTTCGTCGTGATAGGCGACGTAGAGCGGATCGGTCCCGGGCCATGCGCAGCGGACGGGGGCCGAACTCACCGGCGCCGCGCTTTGCGATTCTTGGCAGCACCGGCGCGCTTTGTCTTCGCCTTCACCTTGGCCTTGCGCGCCGGAGCCCGTTTCGTGGCAGCCTTGCGGGAAGATTTTGCACCGCTCGCAGCCCGGCCGCGCGCCTTCGTCTCGCCGGCGATGAATACGGCTTCGATCTTGTTGCCGAAGGGGTCGAACACGAAGGCACCATAGTAGTCCGGCCCGTAGTCGGCCCTTGGGCCGGGCGCGCCGTCGTCGCGCGCGCCATTCTCGAGCGCGGTCTCGTGGAAGCGATGCACGGCGTTCTGGTTTTTCGCCCGAAAGCCGTAATGCGCGCCGTTTCCGGCGCCCGGGCTTTCCTTGTCGTGGGGCAGCTGGATCCAGAATTCGGAGACGCCCTCACCGTACGCGATGGCGTAGGGCAGATATTGCGCCGTGCGCTTGTAGCCCAGTGCGCCAAGCACCGCGTCGTAGAACTCCGCCGCGCGCGATACGTCGGCAACGCCGACGGAAACATGATGCAGCATGTGTGCGCCCTTTGTTTGTGAGACCGCGCGACTCTTACCGTCCTGATTTATTCGTCAAGGGAAAAGCCATGACGGTTTTTTTACAATCACGGGCGTGCCTTGGCTATCGAGCGGCGCGTCTCTCGCTTCCGCGAGGCGGTCGAGACGGAGGAGCGCGAAACCGCGGTTCTTGTAAATCGAAGTGATGGCGCCGAGGTCGCTCCCGTTCGCAGA
Source organism: Rhizomicrobium sp. (assembly GCA_035308485.1). Classification (GTDB taxonomy): domain Bacteria; phylum Pseudomonadota; class Alphaproteobacteria; order Micropepsales; family Micropepsaceae; genus Rhizomicrobium. The sequence continues at coordinate 593 of DATGGN010000214.1, read as the reverse complement.
AACGCGCGTTCCGGGCGAGAGGAGCCCGCCGGCGCAGGCTTCGATTGGCAGGAGCTTCTTGCGCGCCGTGCCACGATGCTTCATCCGGGCGGTCAGTTCCTGCCCGACGTAGCAGCCCTTCTCGAAGGACACGCCGTGCAGCTCCTCGAGATCGGCGTCCAGCGCAAACATCTCGTCCTGACCGAAGTCGCGGCCTTCCGGAACGCCGAGGTCGAGACGACGACTCGTGTAGGGGTCGAGCGATCGTTCGTCGATGGTGTCGATGGCTACCGACCGGTAGCCCAGATCGGCGACGCGAGGGTCCCGCCAGCTCCCTTCATCGCCGTCCCACGACGCGATCACGGCAAGATCGCCGCGGCTCGCGACCTCGACTTTGGCACGCAGTCTGTACAGAGACAGGCGCTTCTGCAATGCCTCGGCGGTCAGGCGCGTGCAGTCGAGCAGGACGGTGCCGTCGCGCTCGTACAGGAGGAAGTCGAACAGGATTTTTCCCTGCGGCGTCAGAAGCGCGGCATATAGAGGCGCCTCCGGCGCAAGCTCGTCGATGTCGTTGGTGATCAGGCCCTGGAGGAATGTCTTTGCCTCGGGCCCGC
>DATGGN010000213.1:0-4927 GCA_035308485.1 Rhizomicrobium sp. | reverse complement strand
GTAGCGCGCGTTGAAGCCGATCTCGAGCGGGCTCGCGCTGTACGAGGCGCCGACGTCTTCCGTCGCCGTGCCCGAATCCGGATTGATCACCGTGAGCGTCAGCTTGTCGCGGGCGATACCGAGCTTCACGGCGCGCGTCTTGTCGGCCGAGATGGTGGAGACCCGGTCGACGGCGGACGCGAACTCCTTCGCGTCGAGCGTCAGGACCTTGTCGTTTCCGGTCGGGATGACGCGCTGGTAGTCGGGGAAAGTGCCGTCGATCAGTTTCGACGTGAGCTCGATGCCGTCGGTGACGAACTGGATCTTGGTGTCGGACACCGACACTTCGATGGCGCCTTCGATGTCGTCGAGGAGCCGCGCGAGTTCGACGACGGTCTTTCTCGGTACGATGATGCCCGGCATGTCGCCTGCGCCTTCCGGCAATTCCATCTGGAAGCGCGCGAGCCGGTGGCCGTCGGTTGCGACGGCGCGCATCTCGCGCTTCCCCTCCTTGTGCGCATGCACATAGATGCCGTTCAGGTAGAACCGCGTTTCCTCGGTCGAGATGGCGAAGCGCGTCTTGGCGATGAGCTTCTTCAACTCGTCGGTCGCGAGCCGGAATCGGAAGGGGAGGGCGCCCGCCGTCATCTGCGGGAAATCCTCTTTCGGCAGGCACGCGAGCTCGAAGCGGATGCTGCCGGCCGAGACCGCGAGCCGTCCGCCTTCGGAGGTGAGGAGCTCGGCCTGTACCTGCGCGCCCTCGGGCAGCTTGCGCACGATATCGTACAGCATGTGCGCGGGCGCGGTCGCCGCACCGTTCCGGAGCACGTCGGCGGCCAGCGTCTCGACGATCTCCATGTCGAGATCGGTGGCGGTGAGCTTCAATCGCCCCTTCGCCGCGTCGATCATGACGTTGGACAGGATCGGAATGGTGTTGCGCCGTTCGACGACGCTCTGGATGTGGTTCAGCGCCTTCAGGAATGCGCCGCGTTCGATTGTGACCTTCATGAGACCCGTAGCCGTGGTTTGAAAGACGCCTTCAGGCCCCGAAAACCCGAGGGCTTTCGGCGGGCCCAAACCCCTGATTTTCCTGAATTTCCCGGGAGGGGAGACTCAAGCCCCAAACTATAGCAGGGCGTGGTCGGGGAGAACAGCAATTGCACGCAGAAGGCGTGCTTTTCGATCGCCTCCCCCGCGCAATGCTGCGGGGAGGCAACGCGCGCGGGGGGAGGAACAAAAAAAGCCCTCCGGCGGGGTTCCGGAGGGCCTGAAGTTGGTCTTCGCGGGGGATGAACTAATTGCCCGTGCCCAGGATCTCCTTCAGGAATTCGATCTCCTGCCGGAACGTCGGATCTTCGCTGCAGAGCGCGGCGATGCGGCGACAGGCATGGAGCACGGTCGTGTGGTCGCGTCCGCCGAAGCGGCGGCCGATTTCGGGCAGCGAACGCGAGGTGATTTCGCGGGCGAGAAACATCGCGACCTGCCTCGGCCGCGCGACGCGGCGGCTGCGCTGCTGCGACTGGAAGTCCTTCGGATCGAGTTTGTAGAAATCGGCGATCTTCTTCTGGATGTCCTCGATCGAGGTCTTCTTCACCACCTTGCCGCGCCTGACCATGGCGTCGACGGCGGTGGAGAGCGCGAGCGAATTTTTCGTCAGCTCGGCATGCAGCGTCAGATTGTTGAAGAAGCCGATCAGATCGCGCGGCGTGGCCTCTTCGAGGTCGGCGATGCGTTCGAGCGCTTCGCCCGGGATGGCGATCTGCGGCTTCTTCTTCGCGTATTCCCCCGCACGCGCTTTCAGGATCTCGAGCCGCGTCGCGCGATCCGGCCGGTCGAGCGCCACGACGAGCCCGCCGGAAAGGCGCGAACGTACATCGGCGCCGACGCCGTCGAGCGCCGCCGGCGGCCGGTCGGCCGCGATGACGAGCTTGCGCCGGAAATCGGAATAGGCGTTCAGCGTGTGCAGCAGCTCCGAGATCGACGTGGTGGAGCGGCAGAGATGCTGGAGATCGTCGATCAGAAGAAGATCGGCGGCCCGCAGTTCCTCCTTGAAGGAGAGCGTCTCGCGGCGGTTGAGGGCGCCCAGGAACTGGCGCATGAAATCCTCGGCGCCGAGCATGAGCGCGCGCTGGCCGCGGCGGCGCGCCTCGAGCGCAATCGCGTTCAGGAGATGGGTCTTGCCGAGCCCGTGGAGGCCGTGAACGTACAGAACCGACACGTCGTCGGCTTCGCCCTCGGCGAAATTCATCGCCGCGCGCGCCGCGAGCTGGTTGCCGGCCCCGGTGACGAAGGCGGCAAAGGAGAGCGCCGGATCCGGCGCGCGAACGAAGAGCGCCTGCGGGATGGCAGCGTTCCTCGGCTCCTCGCTCTGGGGCAGGGAGGCGTGGGCGAGCACCGACACGCTCGCCATCGACGGCTCGGCCGCCGTTTCTTTCTGTACGCCCTGGCCGATCGCCGGCGCTTGCGGGTCGGCGACCACGAACGTCACCGAATGCGGATTGCCGCCTTCGGCTCTCAGCGCCTTTTCAAGCCGGTTCGCGTAATTGTTCTGGATCCAGTTTCTGACGAACGGCCTGGGCGCGGCGAAGCGAAGATCGCCATTGCCGAAATCCATGAGCGTCAGTTTGCCCAGCCATGCATCGAACACCGGCCCGCCCAGGTCGCGCCGCAGCCGCGCGCGCGCCGCCGCCCAGATCGCCGGCCATTCCACTTTGTTTGCTAGTGCCTGTGTCATAACCGCAGTTGCCCTCGTGATCGCCGGCGAGATCCCCTTCGCCGACGTGCCCTTGATGCCAAACTCCTTCCCGCTTTCCGTCCTGATTGCCTTCGCGTCTCGCCGCTTCACCTTCCCTTCGTTCGACACGTCTTCGTTTCCCGGAACGCGGAAATCTCCTCCGTTCCGGACAAAGCTCCGCCGCCCGGCGAAACGCTCGCCAACACGCGGCCTGCACATGAGGCAATACTGTTCCTGTGACTCCCGCGTCCGCCCCACGGACCCGACGGTGCCAACGCCCCACTAAACGCTTACAATTGTTTGTCTTTGCCGGCTTTTCTTCCCAGTCCCGTCATCGCCGGCGCGAATCAGTAAGCAAAACGTTAACGATCTTGGCAACGGGAACAGAAAAGCAACCTTCCCACTGTCGTGTACACGGACAATCGTAAGGTCCTGAATCGAAACGCGTTTAAAAACGCAAAAAAATTCTCGGTGCCACAATTTCTTCAAAATTGGCGAATGCTGCGTACGCGATCTGGAAAAAGCATCGTTGGTGAAACGGCTTAGGCACCTGTCTCAAAAACGTCACGCGAGATCCGCTATTTCGCGCCAAGCTTTGCGGCGCGCCTTGCCAGACGCGAAACCTTGCGCTGCGCGGTGTTCCGGTGAATGACGCCCTTCGCGCCGGCACGGATCAGCTCCGGCTCCGCCACCTTGAGCGCTTTCAGCGCCGCGTCCCTGTCGCCTGCGGCGAGCGCCTCTTCCACCTTGCGCGTGAAACTGCGGACGCGGTTCTTGCGGGCGTGGTTGACGGCGGTCTTCTTCGGCGTCTGGCGTGCGCGCTTTTTCGCGGAGTCGATATTGGGCATCTGATCTCTTTGGCTGCCGGAAAACGCGCTTCTTACCGACCTCGCAATGCCCGGTCAATGTCCGGATTCCGGCAGAAGCGCCAGGACTTTTTCTTACCGGTTCTTGAAAGCGGGTTTGCGCTTCTCGGAGAAGGCGGCCATGCCTTCCTTCTGGTCTTCCGTCGCGAACATCGCGTGAAAGACGCGCCGCTCGAAGCGGATGCCTTCGGCGAGCGTCGTCTCATAGGCGCGGTTGATCGCCTCTTTCGTCATCATCGCGATCGGCACCGAGGCTTCGGCGATCTTCTGTGCGGCTTTCACCGCTTCGCCGAGAAGATCGGCCACCGGCACGACGCGCGAGACGAGCCCCGCGCGCTCCGCTTCGGCCGCGTCCATGGTGCGGCCGGTGAGGCACATGTCCATCGCCTTCGATTTGCCGACGAAGCGGGCGAGCCGCTGTGTGCCGCCGATGCCGGGCATGACGCCGAGATTGATCTCCGGCTGGCCGAATTTCGCGTTGTCGGCGGCGATGATGAAATCGCACAGCATCGCGAGCTCGCAGCCGCCGCCGAGCGCAAAGCCCGCGACCGCGGCGACGACCGGTTTCCGGATCGCCGCGATCCGGTCGGCGGCGCCGGCAAAGAAATTCTCCCTGTACATATCCATGTACGATTTCGGCGCCATCTCCCTGATGTCGGCGCCGGCGGCGAAGGCGCGCTCCGAGCCGGTGATGACGCTCGCGTGAAGCGCATCGTCGGCGTCGACCGATTCAAGTGCCGACACGAGCTCGGAGAGCAGTTCGGAATTGAGCGCGTTCAGCGCCTTGGGGCGGTTCAGCGTGATGACCGCCACCCTGCCTTCGCGGCTCACGATGATGTTTGCGTATTCCATTCTTTGTCGCTCCGGGGGTTGATTCACAATGAGGCGGTGAGGCAGTGAGATACCCGTTATGTGGAGAGGCTTCTGCGTGCTCGTAGCAGGATGTCGTTGCGCGCGCAAAGCGCGCGCTATCAATTTTGATCACGGCCTGGACAAGGCTGCGTCGCTGTTTCACCACGACGGCTGTCTCACTGTCTCACTGACTCATTGTGATTCTTTTCTTCAATCTTCGCCCGGCCTGGCGCGCTGGCGTTTCAGGAGCGAGCGCGTCCGTTTGTTTTCCAGCCGTTTCTTTTTGCTCGACGCCGGCGGGCGCGTGCGCTTGCGCGGGATATCGGGTGTCGCCGCTTCGCGCAACAGAAGGATCAGACGTTCGCGCGCCTCGGCACGGTTGCGTTCCTGGCTGCGCGTACGCCGCGCCAGGATGACGATCTCGCCCGCCCGCGTGCGCTTCTTGCCGGCAATGCGCAGCAATTTCTGCCGCACCGTCTCGGGGAGCGAGGGCGAG
>DATGGN010000212.1:0-33697 GCA_035308485.1 Rhizomicrobium sp. | reverse complement strand
TTCATGGCGGCGACATAAGCCTTTCGCGCAGGTCGTCAAGCGCAGACGTAGTGCGGTGGATGTCGAATGGAAAGTCCGTCCAGCCGCGGTGCTGCAGCGCTTCGCGCTGACCCTCATCGGCGATCATCTGACCGAGCGCGCCGGAAAGGGATCCCGCAGAAACAGAGTCGAGATACAGGGCGCGTTCGGCGCCGAGCTCCGGCAAGCCGCCGCGGTTGCTGCAGATGAGTGCGCACCCTTGTGCAAGCGCTTCGAGCGCCGTGCGCGGAAACGGATCGTCCCACAAAGACGGCACAACGGCGACAGCGGCCCGGCGGAACGAGGCCAGAACCTCATCGTGCGGCCTGAAGCCGCAAAGCACGATACGGTCGCAGGACGAAGCCGCGCGCGCGACCGAAGTCTCGTAAGCGGTCGCTTTTTCGCCACTGCCGAACCAGCGCGCGCCGATGATTTCCGCGGTCCAGTCCGGGTGGAGAGGGAGAACGCGGGCGAGCGCCTGAACCAGTTCGAGCACGCCCTTATCCGGAACCACGCGACCGACATAGACGATCCGTTTCTCCTTTGCCGGAAAGTTCGGCGCGCGCGGCACCCCGGTGTGCATCACGTGAACGCGCGGCGACAGGGGGTGATCGAGTCGATCGAGAAAACATCGTCGAATGAAGTCGCTTACGCACAGAATTGCATCGCTCCGCTCCAGCAATGTGCGGCGTTCGGCGACCGATCGCGATCCGTCCATCTCCCGCGGATCGTTGCCGAAATGGAGCACAATCGGCAGGGCGCCGAGTCCGCGACGCAGCATGTCGACGATGACCGGCCGATTGTACACCTCGACAAGCGCGGGAGGTTGTGCACCCACATGGTTCGCGTACCGGCGCGCCATAGTCCGGTTGCGATCCCCTTCCCACCAGCGGGCCTTGGGGAGCGGCAGGAAACGAATGCCCGGGAAAGGATTTTTGACGGGCGAGCCGAACACGGTGATGCCGTCGCGAAAGCGGCTGGCGCGCGATGTCTCGAGCACATTCAGCGCAAACGCGCCCGCGCCCTCGCGCTCAAACCGCTCTTTCGGCGCGAGGAGCAGGTGCAGTTGTTTGACCGGCACTGCGATCAACCCGCCCCGGATATCGGGCGGCCGGCAAGTACATTCCCCAACGCGAGGCCGAGGCGGCGGCCGATGGCATCGAAGCTGTAACAGCGCTCCGCATCCGCGCGGGCGGCGCGGCCGAGGGATTCACGAAGTGAATCGTTATTGATGAGGCGCGCGAGCGCGCCCCTCAGCGCATGCGAATCGTTCGGCGGCACCAGCAGCGCGGTCTTGCCGTCGACGAGGAAGTCCTTTGGGCCGTCGATTTCGCTCGCCACGATCGGCATGCCGCTTGCCATCGCATCGAGCACCGCAAGCGGAAAATCTTCCTGAAACGAAGGCAGCACGAAAATATCGGCCGGCGAAAGGAATTCCGCGACGCGATCGGTCCAGCCGGGCAGGGTAATCCTGTCCCGCAAACCGGCGCGCGCAATTCGCGTTTCGAGATCGCCGCGTTCCGAACCATCCCCCGCAATTGTGCAGCGACAGTCAATGCCGCTGGCCGCGAGCTCGCCGACCGCATCGATCAGCACGCCGAATCCCTTTTTTTCGTGCAATCGGCCAAGCGCGGCGAGCTGCACCGGCGTCGAGAGCCGGTAATCGTTCTTTGCTTTCGGCAGGCGCACGGCGTTGGGAATGACGGCGATGGCTTCCGCCGCAACGCCATCTTCGATCAGCGTGAGTCGGCGATGATCCGCGGCGACCAGCACGCCGTTATAGCGGAAATTCAGGTCGAAACGCCGCTTCTGCACCATCGGCACTATGGGAATGGATTTCGGCACGACGCGCGCCATCAGCCGGTGCGCCGTGCGGCCGACACACATGATGAGTTGCGGCTGCACGCGGTCGACGACCGCACGCGCTCGTGCGCGGCTCACCGGATCCCAATCGCTCCAGGCGGCAATTGCATCGCAGCCAAGTCCGCGCTCTTTCGCGTAGCGCTCCAGTTCGCTTCCGTGGCGCACGAGACCCCGCGCCGGCAGGCCGGCCGCCGAAAGCATCTCGATCTCGTCGAGAAACAGCTTCTCGAGGCCGCCGAAGCCGCGCGCGAACATCGAATTGAGAATCATGCGCCAGACTGGGTTAAGGTAAGGACCGACGCGCCCATAGCATCACGGAAGGCGGCCGCTCAAATGTTCGATCTGCTTATCCGGGGCGGAATCGTCGCTACGCCGAACGGAATCGGGGAAGCGGACATCGCTGTCCGCGGCGGCCGAATCGCTGCGATCGGCTCTCTTTCCGACGCCGCGGTAGAGGTTTTCGACGCGCGTGGGCTTCATGTTTTTCCGGGCGTGATCGATACGCAGGTGCATTTCCGCGAGCCCGGTAACGAACACAAGGAAGATCTGGAAAGCGGCAGCCGCGCCGCCGTCCTGGGTGGCGTGACGGCGGTGTTTGAAATGCCGAATACGAATCCGCCGACAACGACGCGGTTCGCTCTCGAGGACAAGCTCGCGCGTGCGAATGGACGCATGCATTGCGATTACGCCTTTTACGTCGGCGCGACGCCGCAGAATGTCGGAGCGCTGGGTGCGCTGGAACAGGCGCCTGGCGTCGCGGGCGTAAAGGCGTTTCTCGGCTCCTCGACCGGCACGCTCCTGCTCGATCGCGAAGAGGATATACTTGCCGCGCTGATGGCCGGGCGACGGCGCATGGCCGTACACTCCGAAGACGAGGCGCGTCTGAGAGAGCGCCATCACCTGGCAGAGAAGGCGAAACCGGCGACGCATCCCGTCTGGCGCGATGCGGAGACGGCGAGGGTTTCAACCGAGCGCGTGCTCCGGCTCGCGCGTGAAGCCGGGCGGCGCCTGCACGTTCTGCACGTCACCTCGGCAGACGAACTGCCGCTGCTGGCGGAGGCCCGCGCCTTTGCAACCGTCGAAACGACGCCGCAGCACCTCACTCTGTCGGCCCCGGAGTGTTACGAACGGCTCGGCACATACGCACAGATGAATCCGCCAATTCGTGACGAAACGCATCGCCGGGCATTATGGCGCGCGGTGCGCGAAGGCCTCGTCGACGTGATCGGTTCCGATCACGCGCCGCACACGCGCGAAGAGAAAGAGAAGGCTTATCCGGAATCGCCGGCGGGTATGCCGGGCGTACAGACGCTCGTCACGATACTGCTCGATCACGTAAATTCCGGGCACCTTTCGCTCGAACAGTTTGTCGACCTGACGAGCGCGGGCGCGCAGCGTATCTTCGGCATTGCGGGAAAGGGACGAATCGCGCGGGGCTACGATGCGGATTTCACCATCGTCGACCTGAAGGCGCGCCGGAAAATCGAGAACGGCTGGATCGCCTCGAAATGCGGCTGGACTCCCTTCGACGGCGTGACGACCAGCGGGTGGCCCGTGGCAACGATCATTCGTGGACAGATTGTCATGCGCGACGGTGCGCTGGTAACGGCCGGTGGCGGCGAGCCTGTACGTTTTGTGGAAACGCTGCGGGCGACGATCTTACCCTCCCCTTGAGGGAGGGGGATTTGTACTTCAATGCACGGTAAATTCGGCGCCGGCGTGGCCAAACTCAGCCGCCGAGATCAGTCCTCGCGCCGCCACGCGTACCGAATGCAGCTTGCCCTCGATGTTGTCGCGCCAGAAGTCGAGAAATCGATGAAGGAGCGGAAAGCCGGGAGCAAGATCGAATTCCTGCCAGATATAGCTTTGCAGAACCGCCGGATGATCGGGCATGTGGTAGAGGATTTCCGCCGTGGTCAGCCGGTATCCACGCAACTGCTGCTCAAAGTTGTGCATGATCCTTTCCTGTCTCTATCCTGGGCCCCCTTCTCTCCGAGTGTGGCCGCAGAATCGTAAGCAAAAGGTTGGCGCCGTGGTTCCCGCTCTGTCGAGTTACGATGTCGTGCGACCGCCATCGGCTTGACGCGACGCCCGGTTTTTGCGCCTAAGTGTTTCGCCAGCACCACAATTTGCCGCAAATGGCAGCAGCAATCGGCGAGTGCCAATGAACGACCGTTTCAAAGCGTACCTGATTTCCAGGGATGGCGAGCGCCAACGCGGTGAATTCGTCAGCCTCGGTACGGACGATCTGATGCCGGGGGACGTCACGATTGCGGTGACGCATTCGACCGTGAACTACAAGGATGGGCTTGCGGTCACCGGCCGCTCACCCGTGGTACGGCACTTTCCCATGATCCCCGGCATCGACCTCGCCGGAGACGTGATCGGATCGGAAAGCGATTCGTTCCGGCTGGGCGAGCGTGTACTGATCAACGGCTGCGGATTGGGCGAAACGCATTACGGCGGCTATGCCGAACGCGCGCGCGTGGAACACGAATGGCTGGTGAAAATTCCGGACGTCTTTTCCGCCGCCGAAGCGATGGCGATCGGTACGGCCGGATACACGGCGATGCTTGCGGTGCTCGCTCTCGAAGACGCAGGCGTGCGACCGTCGAGTAGTCCCGTTCTGGTGACGGGCGCGTCGGGCGGCGTCGGCTCGATCGCTGTCGCGCTGCTTGCAAAGCTCGGATACCGCGTCACGGCCTCGACGGGGCGTCCCGAGGAAGAGACCTATCTGAGAAAACTTGGCGCCGGCGAGATCATTCACCGCAGCGAACTTTCGGGCGAGCCGAAGCCGCTCACAAAGGAGCGCTGGGCAGGCGCCGTGGACAGTGTCGGTTCGCGTACGCTGGCCAATGTTCTCGCTTCAACGAAGTACGGCGGCGCGGTGGCCGCCTGCGGGCTGGCGCAAGGCATGGATTTGCCAGCGAGCGTCGCGCCCTTCATTCTCCGCGGCGTATCGCTCCTGGGAATCAATTCCGTCTATACGAGAACCGAGCGGCGGCGACAGGCCTGGGAGCGGCTGGCGCGCGATCTCGAGCGGGGCAAACTGCAGATGATGACGAAATCGATTCGGCTGGAAGATGTGCCGCATGCGGGCGAAGAGATTCTCGCAGGTCGCGTGCGTGGCCGTCTCGTCGTCGAGATCGCGTAAGCCCCGCAGCGACTGGGGCACCGACCGCCGATGGATTATCTGTTTCTCGTCCTCACCGGTCTGGTGATCGGCTTTATCGTCGCGGCGCCCATCGGCCCCATCAACCTGATTTGCATCCGCCGCACGCTTGCCTTCGGTTCGGTCAACGGCCTTATTTCCGGGCTGGGCGCGACGGCGGCGGACGGAATCTACTCGGCAATCGTCGGCTTCGGCCTCACCGCCGTGCGCCACTGGTTCGAGGGCTGGTCGGAGGTGCTGCAGATCGCGGGCGGCGTGCTCTTGATCGCTTTCGGCATTCACACCTATCTCGCCGATCCGCTCCATGGGCGCGACGTCAATCGCATGGGCGAGCGCGAACGCGAGCGCGCGCCGCGCAACCGTTCGCTCCTGCGCTCCTTCGCCTCGACCTTCGCGATCGCGATGAGCAATCCGGCGACGCTGTTCGCCTTTGCGGCGCTGTTCGCCGGTTTCGGGGGCATCGTCGCGAGCGCGCATGCGAGCTGGACGGAAGCCGGGTTCGTCGTCGCCGGCGTCATGATCGGTTCTGGACTCTGGTGGTTGACGCTCACGAGCGTCGTAGGCCTGCTCCACGCGCGCATCGACGCGCGCGTGATGCGCATCATCACGCATGTCTCCGGCATCGTCGTCACGCTCTTCGGCCTCGTCATGCTTGCGCGCGTGGTGTGGGTGCGCTGGATTTAATTTTCTCACAAGCGACGGCGCGGAAATCAATGCAACAACGGGTCGACCTTCATCCAAGGGATCGGTGCCGGTTCGCCCGCAAGGCGTCTTGTTTTCTCGTTTCCGGAGTCGATCAAGATTATGTGTCGATATTCAAATAATAACTCCGTCCCAAGCCAAAGCTCATCATTTTTTGCGATCGCATCTGGCTCATTGTCGAGCATGCCGATGTATCCGCCGGGAACACTACTCCGTACAATTACCCACATTCTTTCCACGGAAACTGGCTCCGCCCCTTCTACTGCGATCCGGAAAATCAATTTTCGCCAGGTCGCCGGGCTGTAAAGCCATACGCTGAACCAATGATGGCAACCAAAATGTGTCGGGAGCTTCGCGATGAATTTGTTCACCATCATCCAGACACCAACCATCTATTTCCCAATCGGCCAATCTCATCACCCGGTCCCCCGTGGCCACCGCCTGATCTGCAAAGCCTAGCAGAACCGAGATTGCGTTGACTTGGTCTCATCGCCATCTATGATCCGCCGCAACGTCGCAGTCCGCCGGGAGGCGCATTGGTGACGGCGATCAGACGATCCCCCGCGGGAGAGATTTGTCCCCGAGACAAACGCCGAAGGAGCAACCGCCCCGGAAACTCTCAGGCAAAAGGACCGCGTCGGGGAGATGAAGTTCTGGAAAGCGGGACGGTTTTCCGTCTCCACCGAAGGGGTAAGCCGCGGAGCCTGATCCGGGGCGAAATCTCTCAGGTCCGATGACAGAGGGGTGCCTGTCCGGTTCGCCGGCCAGGTGAGCGCAAACCTCTTTGCCGGGCCGTTATGGATCATTCCTCGGAAAATCTGCGTCGCACGCCGCTTTACGCGCTGCATCTCGAGTTGGGCGGCAAGATGGTGCCGTTCGCCGGCTACGAACTTCCCGTGCAGTATCCGGCGGGCATTCTCAAGGAACACCTGCACACTCGCGCGCAGGCCGGCCTGTTCGATGTCTCGCATATGGGACAGGCCATGCTTTCCGGATCCGACCCTGCGGCCGCGCTCGAAAGGCTGACGCCCGCGGACGTCAAAGGCCTGAAGGAGGGCCAGCAGCGCTACGCGCTCCTGTTGAACCAGCAGGGCGGCATCAAAGATGATTTCATGGTGTCGCGGCTTTCGGGCGAGGCGACGGTTCATCTCGTCGTGAACGGCGCGACGAAGGAAGGCGATTTCGCCTACATCGAAGAGCGGCTGACAGGCGTGGCGAATCTCACCCCGCATCCCGATCGTGCCCTGCTGGCGCTGCAGGGCCCCGCGGCGGGCGCGGTGCTGGCGCGGCATGCGCCGGACTCGGAGCGGCTCGTCTTTATGGACACGGCGCGGATGAAGGTCGCCGGCGCGCCGGCGATCGTCAGCCGCTCGGGCTACACGGGCGAGGACGGATTTGAAATCTCCATCGAAGCTGCCGATGCGGAGCATGTCGCGCGCGCGCTGCTCGGCGAACCGGAAGTGCTGCCCATCGGTCTCGGCGCGCGGGATTCCCTCAGGCTCGAAGCGGGCCTCTGTCTGTACGGGCACGACCTGAACGAGGACATCGATCCGGTCACTGCGGCGCTCACCTGGTCGATCGGCAAGCGGCGCCGCGAAACCCGCGACTTTCCCGCCGCCGCGCGCATTCTCGACCTGCTCGCAAATGGGCCGCGCGAGAAACGCGTCGGCATTCGTCCCGAAGGCCGCGCTCCCGCGCGTGAAGGCGCGGACATCGCCGACAAATCGGGCCGCATAATCGGCCGGGTCACGAGCGGCGGGTTCGGCCCGAGCGCCAACGCGCCGGTCGCGATGGGCTATGTGGAGACGGCGTTCGCGCGCGAAGGGACAGAAATCGATCTCATGGTGCGCGGCAAGGCACTGCCGGCGCGGGTTGCGTCCATGCCGTTCGTGCCGCACCGCTACAAACGCAGCTAACAGACGGGGAATGACATGAGCGACACGCGCTATACCGATCAGCATGAATGGGTCCGCATCGACGGCGACACCGCCACGGTGGGGATCACGAAATTCGCCACCGGCCAGCTTGGCGACGTTGTGTACGTCGAACTGCCGGAAATCGGCCGCAAGGTGGGGCAGGGCGGCGAGATCGCGGTTGTCGAAAGCGTGAAGGCGGCCAGCGAAGTCTATGCGCCGATAGGCGGCGAGGTGAGCGAGACCAATCCGGCGCTCCACGACGATCCGTCGAAGATCAATGCCGATCCGGAAGGCGAGGGCTGGTTCTTCAAGCTGCGTCTCACCAACAAGGCGGAAGCGGACAAGCTGATGACCGAAGCGCAATACGCCGAATTCACGAAATCACTTTGATGATCGTACAGGGACCCCTTACCCGCTTCGCCGCGATATGCGGCTCAGCTGCCCTCTCCCTCAAGGGGAGAGGGCGACCCTGGAACGACTTGCAAACACCTCTCCCCTTGGGGGAGAGGTCGAAAATTGCGCCGGCGATTTTTGGGCGAGGGGCGCGGCGCGACGACAGGTACAACGTTGAAAGAATAGGTACAAAGAATGCGATATTTGCCGCTCACTCCTGATGACCGACGCGCCATGTTGCGCACCATCGACGTACCAAATGTCGATGCGCTCTTCCGCGACGTGCCGAAAGAAGGTGTGGTTGGCCGCGAGGTCTTCGACGCTCTTCCCGATCATAAAGGTGAGCTCGAGGTCGAACGCACGCTGTCGCGGATGGGGGCGCTAAACATATCGGCAGGGTCGGTGCCTTTCTTCTGCGGCGCCGGCGCCTACCGTCATCATATTCCGGCATCGGTGGATCACCTGATCCAGCGTTCCGAATTTCTGACCTCGTACACGCCCTATCAGCCGGAGGTCGCGCAGGGAACGTTGCAATATCTCTTCGAATTCCAGACCCAGGTGGCGCTTCTCACCGGCATGGAAGTAGCGAACGCGTCGCTCTACGACGGCTCGACTGCCACGGCTGAGGCGGTGTTGATGGCGCAGCGCCTGACGCGCCGGCCAAAGGCGGTGCTCTCGGGCGGTCTCCATCCGCACTACGCCGCGACAGTCGAGACCCTGGCCTCGCTGTCGGGAAAAGTTGTTCATGCGGACGCGGAGCCGGGCCGGGCCGGAGATCTTGCGAAGCTCATCGACGACGAGACGGCCTGCGTGGTGGTACAAAGTCCCGATGTGTTCGGGCTCATCCACGATCTGAAACCGGTGGCCGACGCGGCGCACGCCAAAGGAGCGCTTCTGATCGCGGTGGTGACGGAAGTCGTCTCGCTGGGGCTGATCGAGCCGCCGGGTGCCATGGGCGCGGATATTGTCGCCGCAGAAGGCCAGTCGATCGGCAACGGGTTGAATTTCGGCGGGCCATATGTGGGCCTGTTCGCCACGCGCGAAAAATTCATCCGCCAAATGCCAGGGCGGCTCTCCGGCGAGACGGTGGACGCCGAGGGAAGGCGGGGATACGTGCTCACGCTGTCGACCCGCGAACAGCACATCCGCCGCGAAAAGGCGACGAGCAATATCTGTACGAACTCCGGTCTCTGCTGTCTCGCCTTCACGATCCATCTCGCGCTGCTTGGGGACAAAGGGTTCAGCCGGCTCGCCCGTCTCAACCATGGCCGGGCCTCGTCGCTTGCGGAGAAGCTCGCGGCCGTCAAAGGCGTGTCGCTGGTGACGCCGCAGTTCTTCAATGAGTTCACGCTGAAACTGCCGAAACCGGCCGACGAAATTGTCGATGCGCTCGCCGCGCGGGGGATTCTCGGTGGTGTACCAGGATCGCGCCTGTGGCCGCACCAGGCGAAGATGCGCGACTTCCTGATCGTCGCGGCAACGGAAACAAGCCCGGAGGAAGATTGTGACGCCTTCGCGCAGGCGCTGGCGGAGGTCGTGTCATGACGATGAACCCTGTCGGACGTCCCACAGGCATCGAAGCCGTCGAAATGGAACACCCGCAGACCTTCTCCGGCGATCGGGGTCTCGATCACGAAGAGCCGCTGCTGTTCGAACTGGGGCGCGAGGGGATGTGTGGCGTGGACATTCCGCAGGCACAAATCTCGGACAAACGGTTGGGCGGTTTGCAGCGAAAAAAGCCCGTCGGACTGCCGGGACTGTCGGAGCCGGAAGTGGTGCGCCACTTCGTGCGGCTGTCGCGCATGAATTATGCCATCGACGCGGGCCTCTATCCGCTCGGCTCCTGTACGATGAAGCACAATCCGCGGCTGAACGAAAAAATGGCGCGGCTGCCCGGCTTCGGTGATCTCCATCCGCTTCAGCCGGAACGAACTGTACAGGGTGCACTGTCGCTCATTGCCGAATTGATGCGCTGGCTGACGACCCTGACGGGCATGCCGGCCGTGGCGATGAGCCCCAAAGCCGGAGCGCATGGCGAGTTGTGCGGACTGCTTGCGATCCGCGCGGCCATCAAATCGCGGGGCGAACAGCGCCGGCGGATTCTCGTGCCTTCGTCCGCCCATGGCACCAACCCGGCCACCGCCGCGCTCGCAGGCTTCACCGTAGACGAAGTCCCGGCCCTGGCAAACGGTCATGTCGATGCCGATGCACTCGAGCGGATGCTCGCGAACGATGTTGCCGCGATCATGCTCACCAATCCCAATACATGCGGATTATTCGAGCGGCGCATTCGCGAGCTCGCCGACGCAGCGCACAAGGTCGGTGCCTACTTCTATTGCGACGGCGCCAACTTCAACGCCATTGCCGGCCGCGTGCGACCGGGGGACCTCGGCGTCGACGCCATGCACATCAATCTGCACAAGACATTTTCCACGCCGCATGGCGGCGGCGGACCGGGTGCGGGTCCCGTGGTTCTGTCTGCTGCGCTTGCGCCGTTTGCGCCTCTGCCGCTCCTCGTGCACGACAAGGGTGGATTCCGGCTGATCGAATCGCCGGACGACGCGCCGCCGAGCACCAAGCCGTTCGGACGCATGTGTGCGTTTCACGGCCAGATGGGAATGTTCGTGCGCGCGCTTGCCTATATGCTGAGCCACGGCGCGGACGGAATCCGCCAGGCATCGGAAGACGCGGTGCTCGCGGCAAATTACATCCTCGCCTCGCTCAAGGACGTGCTGAGCGCGCCGTTCGAGGGCCCGTGCATGCACGAGGCGCTGTTCGACGACCACTTCCTCGAAGGCACCGGCGTCACCACCCTCGATTTTGCGAAAGCGATGATCGACGAAGGCTATCACCCGATGACGATGTACTTTCCCCTCGTTGTCCACGGGGCGATGCTGGTCGAACCGACCGAGTCGGAATCGAAGGAGAGTCTCGACCGCTTCATCCGCGTCATGGCGGGCTTGGCCCAAGAAGCGAAATCCGGCCGCAAGGAACGCTTTGCCGGCGCGCCGTACCTCGCACCGAGGCGGCGCCTTGACGAAACCCGCGCCGCGCGCAAACCCGTTCTGCGCTGGGCACCAAAGGATGCGGCAGAGAGCTGACATCCGGATGCTCCAATCGTCATGCTGCGCGCATGCGCAGCATCCATGATGGCTGCGCTCTGCTATCCGGAAACGATTTCGTAATGATGCGCCGCAGCGGAAACTGTGGCTATTCGAATAGATTTTACGAAAATAAAGGAACAACTGGAACCGTCCTTGGGCGTGGATGAAATTCGTGAAAGGTTGTCGGGCAGAAGACAACAGCGACGGCCCCACTCATGACGAGCATACTTGCCGCGACAGTGTTTCTCCTGACGTTTGTCGTCCTTCCGGGACCGATCTCGCGCCTCGTGGGTGCAAAATTCGCGGCCATGTTTCTTGCAACGACCGGGTTTGTCGTCTTTCCGGTCATCCTCGGGCCCAATTGGGGCTCGGTTTTGGTAGCGGCGTTGGACATCGCCCTGCTGCTGGTCGGGGCGAAACTGGCGAACCACTTCGGCTTCTCGCGGGCGATTTGCGCGATCGTGATCAAGCGTGTCGCCGCTCTGGTGAGCGCTGTTCTCTGTATCCTTTTTGTCGTGCTCGCGCTGATGGTTGCGAGCCTCGCCGGTCACGCGATCGAGGCGTTCCCGTACGACTTCCTCGCGCTTGTCAGTGGAATCGGATGTGCGGCGCTGCTGTCGCGCCGTCAGGAACAGGTCTTGACCCGGGGCTTTGCGGGAAGCCTCGTCTCCGCATCGTCGCAGGCCTGATCCCCTTGCGCCTGCGTCATCCCTTTGGCCCGATGAAGATCGGCGCCCTTGATGCTCGTGATGGTGAGCCGTGCGCCGGTTAGGTCGGCACCGCCCGGGCGCGCATGCGCAAGGCTGGCGCCCGAGAGATTGGCGCCCCGAAACGAGGCGTTCCGGCAATCGCCGTAGAACGCGTACGTCAGCACGCGTTTCGCGCCTTCGAAGTCGGCACCTTCAAGATTGCCGCGTTTGACGCTGGTGTTGGTCGGGTCTGCATAAGCAAGGCGGTGCGCTTCGGGCTCACGAGCACCCGCTCGTGCTGCCGCAGGTGTTGCATTTGAGGCAGGTGCCGTTCCTCACCAGTGTGAAGTTGCCGCAGGAGCCACAGGCGTCGCCTTCGTAACCTTTCATGCGCGCTTCCGCGGCGCGCTGCGTGCGGGCGGCACGGGCAACATCGCTGCTGACGGTGAGGCGCGCCTCGATTTCGGCCATCGCCGCGCCCACGGGATTGGCGCCCGCCGCCTCCATCACCGCCGCGCTGATTTCGCTCAGGGCTGCAGTGACGGAGTCCGTCGCTCGGCCAACGGCCTGCCCTTCCTCGGTTGAGGCGTACAGCGCGTGCTCGAGGGCCGGGGCGTTGGCCGATTTTGCGACCGTGTTGCCCCGCACCACGGCGAACGACTTCAGCTGTCCGCGCACGAAACCGGTGGACGCAACACGCGAAATCGTCTGCGCGAGTTCGCCCGCAACTTCGCGGCGCTCGTTGCCGCGGCCGCCATTGCCGAGATCTTCGTCGTGTGCCGGCGGCACATGGGCGAGATCGTGGCGGCCCAGATAGGACACGCCAAGTTCGCGGAAAATGTAGTCGAGAACGCTCGTCGCGTTCTTGATCGAATCGTTACCCATCACGATTCCGGCCGGCTCGAAGCGCACGAAGGTGAAGGCTTCGACGAATTCCTCGAGCGGGACGCCGTATTGGAGGCCGATCGAGATTGCGATGGCGAAATTGTTCATCAGGCTGCGGAAGGCGGCGCCCTCCTTGTGCATGTCGATGAAGATTTCGCCGACGCGACCGTCTTCGTATTCGCCGGTGCGCAGATAGACCTTGTGGCCGCCGACCACCGCCTTTTGCGTGTAACCCTTGCGCCGCTGCGGCAGCCGTTCGCGCTCGCGGCTGACCACACGTTCGACGATCTTTTCGACGACGCGTTCGGCGACGACAGCCGTACGCGCCGCCTGGGGCAGGGAGAGGATATCCGCATCCTCGTCCTCGTCGTCGGCGAAAGTGAATGTCTGCGAGGCAAGCGGTTGCGAGAGCTTCGAGCCATCGCGGTAGAGCGCATTGGCCTTGAGGCCGAGCTTCCACGACAGCATGTAGGCGTCGCCGCAGTCCTTGACCGCGGCTGTATTCGGCATGTTGATGGTCTTGGAGATTGCCCCGGAGACGAACGGCTGTACGGCTGCGCACATGCGGATGTGGCTCTCGACCGAGAGCGCACGCGTTCCGATGCGGCCGCAGGGATTGGCGCAGTCGAAAACGGCCAGGTGTTCGGGTCGCAGATGCGGGGCGCCTTCAAGCGTCATGGCGCCGCAGACGTGCAGATTGGCGGCTTCGATCTCCGCCTTCGAGAAGCCGAGTGCTTTCAGCATGTCGAAATCGGCCGCGTCCATCTGCTCGGGCGTAAACCCAAGCAGATCTGTGCAGAATTCGGCGCCGAGCGTCCATTTGTTGAAAACGAAGCGGATGTCGAAGGCCGATTCGAGGCTGGCTTCGATCTTCGCGATTTCCGCGTCGCCAAAGCCGCGCGCCGCAAGCGCGTCGTGGGTGACGCCATCATCGAGGCCTTCGAGTGTGCCGTGACCGACGGCATAGGCGACGATATCGTCGATTGCGACTTGCGGATAACCAAGCGCCGAAAGCGCTTCGGGCACGCAGCGGTTGATGATCTTGAAATAGCCGCCGCCCGCGAGTTTCTTGAATTTCACGAGCGCGAAATCGGGCTCGACGCCGGTGGTGTCGCAATCCATCACAAGACCAATGGTTCCGGTCGGTGCGATCACCGTCGCCTGCGCGTTGCGGTAACCGAATTCTTCACCGAGGGAGAGCGCGTCGTCCCAGGCGCGCTTTGCGGCGACCCCGAGCGCGGGATCGTTCAGTGCTTCGAGATCCAGCGGTACCGGCAAGGTCGAAAGGGTTTCGTAGCCGTGCGTCGCGCCATGCGCCGCGCGCCGGTGGTTGCGCACGACGCGCAGCATGGCGTCGGCATTGGCGGCGTATCCCGGGAATGGTCCGAGTTCGCCCGCAAGTGCCGACGACGTCGCGTAGGAGGCGCCGGTCATCAGCGCGGCGACCGCACCAGCGATCGCGCGCCCTTCGGCGCTGTCATACGGAATGCCCGACGCCATCAGGTAGCCCCCGATATTGGCGAAGCCGAGCCCGAGCGTGCGATATTTGTACGAGAGTTCGGCGATTTCGCGCGACGGGAATTGCGCCATCATTACCGAGATTTCGAGCACGATGGTCCACAGTTTTACAGCATGTTCGAACGCCTCGACGTCGAAGCGTGCATCCGCGCCGGTCCCTTTGCGGAAGCCCATGAGATTGAGCGAGGCGAGATTGCAGGCGGTGTCGTCGAGGAACATGTACTCCGAACAGGGATTGGACGCGCGAATTTCGCCGCCGGCCGGGCAGGTGTGCCAGTCGTTGATCGTTGTGTGAAACTGGATCCCCGGATCGGCGCAGGCCCAGGCGGCGCGGGAAATCTTTTCCCACAACATGTTGGCGGGCAGCTTCTTTGCGATCGGGCCGCGGCGATATTTGAGCTGCCATTCCTCATCTTCCTCAACTGCCTTGAGGAAGGCATCGTTTACGCGCACGGAATTGTTCGAATTCTGTCCCGAAACTGACAGATAGGCTTCCGAGTCCCAATCGGTGTCATAGACTGGAATGTGGAACTCAACGTCGCTGTAGCCCTGTTTGGCGAAGGCAATGGCGCGCTCGATGTAGTTGTCGGGAATCATCGCCTTGCGTGCCGCTTTCACCTCGCGGCGCAACGCCGGGTTCTTCTTGGGATCAAAGCAGTCGTCGCCCGAACCTTCGCAGTTGATGCAGGCGCGCATCACCGCCTTGACGTGTTTTTCGGCGAGCCTCGATCCCGCGACGAGAGCCGCAACCTTCTGCTCCTCGATCATCTTCCAGTCGATGAACTGCTCGATGTCGGGATGATCGATATCGACGATCACCATCTTTGCGGCCCGCCGCGTCGTGCCGCCGGATTTGATGGCGCCGGCGGCGCGGTCGCCGATCTTCAGGAAGCTCATCAGGCCCGAGGATTTGCCGCCGCCGGAAAGCCGCTCGTTTTCGCCGCGCAGACTCGAGAAATTCGATCCTGTACCGGAGCCGTATTTGAACAGCCGTGCTTCGCGTGTCCACAAATCCATGATGCCGCCGTCGTTGACGAGATCGTCGGCGACGCTCTGGATGAAGCAGGCATGCGGCTGCGGATGCTCATAGGCGGACGCCGACTTCACCAATGTTTTGGTGAAGTGATCGACGTAATAGTGGCCCTGGCTTGGCCCATCGATGCCGTAGGCCCAGTGCAGACCCGTGTTGAACCATTGCGGGCTGTTCGGTGCTGCCTTCTGGGTCGCGAGCATGTTGCAAAGCTCGTCGTGAAAAGCGCGCGCGTCCGCTTCACTGTCGAAATAGCCGCCTTTCCAACCCCAGTAGGTCCAGGTGCCGGCCATCCGATGAAACACCTGCCGGGCGGAGGTTTCGCCGGTGCGCTCTTCTCCCTCCGGTTCCTGGCGCAGGAGAAATTCCGGAACGCCGTCTTCGGGAACGGGCTTCAGCTGTACGGGAACGCCGGCCTTGCGGAAGTATTTCTGCGCGAGCACGTCGCACGCGACCTGACTCCATCCCGCCGGCACTTCGATATCGTCCTGCCGGAACACGACGGTCCCATCGGGATTTCGGATCTCGCTCGTCGCAGACCGGAACTCGATTCCCTCATAGGGCGACGAACCTTCCATCGTGAAGTGGCGGCGAATTCGCATCGTAAACTCCCCCTTCGAGCCTGTTCGGTCGCTTGCCGCATTCGCATTTCGGGACGAACAAGCCGTCGCCGGAATTCGGTCGAGGGCCGAATTCCACCGTGGTGTGGTTTGTCACATCCAGATTTTGTGCCGCGGCAAGCGGCAGACGCAAAGTATGGGCACGCTTTTGGGTAGGGTGCAAGCAGGAAATGGTAAATGCGGTGCCGTCCACAGGATTTGGTGGCGCGCGCAAATCGTTGAAATATCGTGAGTCAAGAGGTCGGGCAGGGTAGCCGACAAAAATTTTTTTGACCGAAGGGCGCCTCGCCGGGGTGCTGCGACACTTCATTGGTGCGATGCGCGCCTCGCGACCCTATACTCAAGCGAATCCCGTCAGGTCTTAGGCATGGAGTGGCTCAAGAAAATCTTCGTCTGGTGGCGAGGCGCCACCATCGGCACACTGGTGACGACCTGGTGGTCCGGCCAATTCGTCGGCGAGGATGAATTCGGAAACCGCTATTACCAGAACCGTAACGGTGCCCGCCGCTGGCTCGTCTACAATGGTCTGGTAGAAGCTTCGCGCGTGCCGCCGGACTGGCACGGCTGGTTGCATTTTACTTACAAGGAGCCGCCGACGGTCGCGCCATTCCGCGTGAAGCCGTGGGAAAGACCGTACGTTCCCAACCTCACCGGCACCGAACACGCGTATCGGCCGGCCGGCAGTCTCGCCGCCACCGGCAGACATGCGCCGGCGACCGGCGACTACGAACCCTGGGTGCCCGAATAGGGCAGGAGCAGGCCGATGCAGAACACCACCTTTGAAACGATCATGGGCGCGTTCGTCATTCTCGTGGCGACGGGCTTCCTCTATTTCGCCTACACGACGAACAGCGCAGGTTCGCTCGGCGGCTACGATCTCAGCGCGCGGTTTGCGAGCGCTGACGGCATCTCCCCGGGAACGGATGTACGCTTGCACGGGGTGAAGGTTGGTCGGGTATCATCGCTCGATCTCGATCCCAAGACTTACGCGGCAGTCGTACATGTCTCGATACGCAGCGACATCAAGATTCCCGATGACTCCTCCATCAAGGTGACGTCGGCAGGAATCATGGGCAGCTCCTATCTCGCCATTCAGCCCGGTGGCAGCGACAAGATGCTCCCCCCAGGCGGACAGCTCACGAATACCCAGGGGTCGATCGATCTCATGGGGCTGATCGGGCGCGTCATCTACGGGAATTCGGGTGGCAAATGATGAAACCAGCGATGGGCCGCTCCGCTCTTGCAATAGGATTTGTCCTGGCCTGCCTGCCGGCTTTCGCGCAGGGTACAGCGCAAAGGCGGTTGAGCCTCGCCGATGCGGTGCCCGGCAAGGATGGCGTGAAGCGCGCGCTCGTGCTGCGCGGTCTGGACAAGATCACCGGGCGTCCGACAAATATTTTTGCGCCGATCGGTGTTCCCGTGAACTTCGCGACGCTCACGATTACGGCGCGCTACTGTTATTCGACGCCGCCCAGCGAACCACCGGAGACCGCCGCGTTCGTCGAAATCATGGATAACCGCCCCGATCAGCCGGCAAAGCTCGCGTTCTCAGGCTGGATGCACGCTTCGAGCCCGTCGCTGAACGGTCTGCAACATCCGCTCTATGATGTGTGGGTGATCAGCTGCAAGACAAACCAGCCGGGCCAGGTGGCACCCGTCGTCGCCTCGACCGCGCCGGTCAAGACCACCTCGCCCGATGCAGGTGCGAAGGAAGCGGTGCCCGAACTGCCCGAAGGCTCGGGGCAGTAGGCTCGCATGCAAAGAAAATCCGCGTTTTTGGCCAGCGCTCTTTCGAGGAGCGCCAGATAGTCGTTCCGCGGAATCGAGAAGGCGCCGAATTGCGCCAGATGACTCGTCTGAAACTGGGCGTCGAGCAGCGAAAACCCGCCGCACTTCAGCCGTGCAACGAGGTGGACAAGCGCGACCTTGCTCGCGTCGCGCTCGCGCGAAAACATGCTTTCGCCAAAGAAAGCGGCGCCAAGCTGTACGCCATAGAGACCGCCCACGAGGCGATTTTCGCGCCAGCATTCGATGCTGTGCGCATGCCCCCGCGCATGGAGCTCGGTGTAAAGAGCGGCGATCTCCTCGTTGATCCAGCTTTCCTGCCGTCCGGGCGCGGGCGCGGCGCAGGCGCGAATCACGTCTTCAAAAGCCGTATCGATACGCACCGAAAAGCGATCGCCGCGAACCGTTCGCGCAAGCCTGCGCGAGACATGGAAGCTGTCGAGCGGCATGATCCCGCGCTCGTCGGGCGACACAAAGTAGATTTCGCGACCATCCCGCCGCTGCGCCATGGGAAATACGCCGAGCCAGTATGCCTTGAGCAGCAGGTCGGTTGTCAGTATCGGCGTATTGCGCATCGGCGCCGGTCACCTTCCCGAAGCGCGATTCACGCGGAGACGCGGGGACGCGGAGTGCACGCGAAGGGGAAAATCAAAATAAATCGTGTCATCCCGGCGAAAGCGGGGACCCAGCTCCTGCAACTGCATGAAATTGTACGCCAGCGCGCGCGCGTGCCTTTCGATACCGGCGGGCGCTGGATTCCCGCTTTCGCGGGAATGACAAGTCTGGTTTGTAATTTCCTCAATTCCTCCGCGTCTCGGCGCGCCATTTCTTGTTGGCATTCGGGTCAGCTGCCGTGCCCGGCGAGGAAGTGCTCCAGCCAATGGATGTGATAGGCGCCGTTGATGATGTCCGGCTGGCGCACCAGTTGTTGAAACAGGGGGATCGTCGTTTCAATTCCGCCCACGACGATTTCGTCCAGCGCCCGGCGGAGCCGCATCAGGCATTCATTGCGATTTTTCCCGTGTACAATCAGCTTGCCGGCGAGACTGTCGTAGTAAGGGGGAATGCGATAGCCGGAATAGATCGCCGAGTCGAAACGCACGCCGAGGCCACCCGGCGCATGAAATTGCGTGACCGTGCCGGGCGACGGCTGAAACGTGAAAGGACTCTCCGCGTTCACGCGGCATTCGATGGCGTTGCCTGCGATCACGATATCGCTTTGGTTCAACTCCAGCGGACTCTCCGCGGCGATTCGGATCTGTTCCCGAACGATATCGATGCCGGTGATGGCCTCGGTCACCGGATGCTCCACCTGAAGCCGGGTGTTCATCTCGATGAAATAGAAGGCCCCATCCTCGAAGAGAAATTCGACGGTGCCCGCGCCGAGATAGCCGAGTTTGGCGAGCGCCGACGTGACGACGCCTCCGATCTCCTCGCGCTGCGCGGCGTTCAGCGCCGGTGAAGGTGCTTCTTCCCAGACCTTCTGGTGACGGCGCTGCAGCGAACAATCGCGTTCGCCCAGATGCAGCACTTTGCCGAAGGAGTCCGCGAGCACCTGCACTTCGATATGACGCGGTCGCGCGAGATATTTTTCGATGTACACGGCGTCATCGGCGAAAGCGGATTTGGCTTCCGCGCGGGCGGTCGTCAGCGCGAGCGGCAAATCTTCCGGTTTGTGGGCGACCTTCATGCCGCGGCCTCCGCCACCCGCCGCGGCCTTGATGAGAACGGGATAACCCAGCCCCGCCGCAACTTCCGCCGCCTGCGCGTCGCTGCCGACAGCACCGTCGGAGCCTGGCACCGTCGGAATGCCGAGCTGCGAGACCGCCTGCTTGGCCGCAATCTTGTCGCCCATCAGCCGCATGTGTTCCGGCCGGGGGCCGACGAAGGTTAGCCCATGCTCGGCGACAATCTCGGCGAAGCGCGCGTTTTCCGAGAGAAATCCATAGCCGGGATGGATCGCTTCCGCGCCGGTGATTTCGCACGCGGCAATGATCTGGGGAACGTTGAGATAGCTCTGCGCCGCGGGCGGCGGCCCCACGCACACGCTTTCGTCGGCAAGCCGCACATGCATGGCATCGGCGTCCGCAGTCGAATGAATCGCGACGGTGGCGATGCCCATTTCCTTGCAGGCGCGATTGATGCGGAGCGCGATTTCGCCCCGGTTCGCTATCAGAAGTTTTTCGAACATCACGGGCGAATGGGATCAGGAGAGCACGAGGAGCATTTGTCCGAATTCGACGGGCTGCGCGTCGCGTACCATAACCTCAGTGACGGTTCCGGCTCTTGGCGCGAGAATCGGATTCATCGTTTTCATGGCTTCGACAATCAGGAGCGTGTCGCCCTCGCGCACCGTGTCCCCGACTTTGACGAAGGGTGACTTGCCCGGCTCAGGCGCGATGTAGACCGTACCGACCATGGGCGAGGTTACCGCCCCGTCTACATTGCGCCTTTCGGCGGGGGCTTCCACCGAAACCGGGCCCATGGCCGCCACCGGTTCTGCCATCGTCGCGACAGCAACAGGTGCCGCGCTGATATGCGGCGAATTTTGCCGCGCGACGCGAATGCGCCGGCCGCCCTGCTCGATCTCGATTTCCGTAAGACCCGTCTCCGTCAGGAGATCCGAGAGTTCGCGAATGACATCGGAGTCGACATGCACCGGCGGCTTGCCCTTCCCCGCGCTAGCCAGCCGCGCCCCGAGTTGCCTCATGTCCTTGATCATGCCCCAACCGCCTTCACGATCCCGGCCAGCGCGTCAAGAGCGATCAGGTAACCCGAGGAACCGAAGCCGCAGATCATGCCTTTCGCCGCCTCACTGACGTAAGAATGCCTGCGATACTGTTCGCGGGCGAACGGATTGGAAAGATGCACTTCGATGAGCGGTACGCCCAAAGCGCGGCAGGCGTCGAGGATGGCGATGGAGGTATGGCTATAGCCGCCGGCGTTGAGAATCACGGCCGATGCGGCCTTGCGCGCCTCCTGAAGCCAGTCGACGAGTTCCCCTTCGCGATTGGTTTGCCGAAAGACAATATCCCAACCCAGTTCCCGCGCTTTTGCCCGCATCGTCGTTTCAATATCCGACAACGTCTCACGGCCGTAGATTTCGGGTTCGCGCTCGCCCAGGAGGTTTAGATTGGGCCCGTTCAGCACGTAGATTGGACGCGCGTCCTTTTGATGGTCCTGGGCCAAGAATCACCGGTCGGATTCGAACCTGAACCGCCTTATACTTGGCCGGAAGGCCTTTCGGAAACCTTCTTTCGGGAAACGGAATGAGTCTGTCCCTTCGAATCAATGGTGAACCCAGGCAGATCGAGCGGCCTTTAAGCGTGCGCGATCTGCTCGCGACTCTGGGGCTCGACCCGGCGAAAATTGCCGTCGAGCGAAATCTCGAAATCGTTCCGCGCTCGCAATACGGCGAAGTGACGGTGGGGGAGGGAGATCGGCTTGAGATCGTGCATTTTATCGGCGGCGGGAACGCATTGACCAACGCACCACAGGACGAACCGCTCGCGATCGCGGGACGAACATTCTCTTCGCGCCTCATTGTCGGAACGGGGAAGTACAAATCCTACGAAGAGAACGCCGCGGCTGTCGACGCGGCCGGCGCCGAGATCGTGACCGTCGCCGTCAGGCGCGTGAATCTGAGCGATCCCGGTGCACCGCGGCTGGTCGATTTCATCGATCCGAAGAAGGTCACCTACCTTCCCAACACCGCGGGTTGCTTCACGGCGGAGGAGGCGGTGCGCACGTTGAAGCTGGCGCGCGAAGCTGGCGGCTGGACATTGGTGAAGCTCGAGGTCCTGGGCGACCGCAAGACGCTCTATCCGGACATGCTGGAGACGCTGCACGCGACAGAGGTGCTGATACGCGAGGGTTTTCAGCCGATGGTCTATTGCAGCGACGATCCGTTGATGGCCAAGCGGCTGGAAGATCTGGGTGCCGTCGCGGTCATGCCGCTGGCCGCCCCGATCGGGTCGGGCCTTGGCGTACAGAATGCGGTCAACATCCGCATGATTGTCGAGCAGGCAAAGGTGCCGGTGATCGTCGATGCCGGAGTCGGCACCGCGTCGGATGCGTCCGAAGCAATGGAGATCGGCTGCGACGCCGTCCTCATGAACACGGCCATCGCGGAGGCGAAACACCCGGTACTGATGGCTCGCGCAATGCGTCATGCCGTTGCGGCCGGAAGGCTTGCCTATCGGGCAGGACGCATGCCGAAAAAGCGTTATGCCGATCCGTCCAGCCCGCTTGCCGGCTTGATCTAGTCTGGCGTGGTTGGAGCCGCTCCATCCAGGCTCAGGATGAGGCGCATAGCCGTGCGTGGCGCCTACGACTTCTTCGTCATCTGGGCGAGCGTCGCGTCGTCCATGGCGCCTTCGCGGATGTGGCCGTTGACGATGAACGCTGGCGTGCCGTCGATGCTGGCCGCGCTGGCGAGCGTCTTCGCCTCGGCAAGCGAACGATCGATGGCAGGCGATTTCATGTCGCTCTTGAGCTTTTCCAGATCGAGTCCGTTCTGACGCGCCACCTCGAAGACCATCTTCTCGTCGACCGGGCCGTCCTGGCTCATCAGCGCGAAATGGAACGCAAGGTATTTGTCCCGTTGGTTACGCGCCGCCATGGCCGCACGCGCGGCAACAGTTGAACCGGGTCCCTTGATGGGGAACTCGATGAAGGCAAGGCGCGCATCCTTGTGCGACACCAGAAACTTCTTCACTGGCGGTATCGACGCGCGGCAATAGGGGCAGTTGTAGTCGAAGAACTCCACCAGTGTGGTTTTCGCGTTCGCCGGTCCGAAGATGAAAGCCACCCTGGGATTGAAAAATGCTCCCACCCCCAGCTTGTCGACCGCCGCTTGACGCGCGCTATCGTCATCTTCGTCCTGTTTGGCCTGGAGCTTGTTCGACATCTCCACCAGCACTTCGGGGTGCGAAACGAGGTAGGCGTGAACGGCATTGGCGTTCGCAGCCATGAACGGCGGCCAACCCAGATTCGCGGCCGCAAAGGCAATGACCAGCGCCACGCAGGCGCCGGCAGCCCCGCCGATCGCAGCAGTTTTCCAATTTTCGGCCATCAGACTCCCATTATCGTTTTTGCGCTCCCGGTCCAGCAACGGCCATGATGTCGGTTGCACGCTGCCAGTCGGGGGAGCCGAGGGGCAGCTTTTTCTGCGCAATCATCGCGAAATGCGCTGCCGCGGGCATGGCGCCGATATTGTAATAGCGCTCAGCCGTGGAGAGGTTGGCCATCGGCTCATTGCCCATTTCGCTGTACGCCTGCGCCGCTTCGAACCAGGCGAAACTGTTGTCGTTTTCCTGCCGGAGCGCGATCTTGAGGTTGTCCAGAGCCGGCTTCGCGACCACGGATTTTTCCGTCGCCAATTGGGCCGCCGCAAGGCTGACGCGGAGCAGGGGCGCATCGGGCAAAAGATCGACCGATTTCTGATAAGCGGGAACACCTTTTTCCGGCTTGCTCATGTCCACGTAGATCTGGCCTTCGAGTTCCCAGAAATAGGGGTTGTTTGGCTCGAGCTTCATCAGTGTGTCGCATTCCGCGAGCGCTTTCTGAAGGTCCGGTTGGCGGAAATACGCGACCGCGCGGGCGTAATGCGCTTCCTCGCTGTTGTCGGACGGCGGGTAGCGGTTCAGCACTGTATCGACAGGGTCAATGAATCCGGCGAGTTTCGCCTGCACCATGTGGAAGGCATGCAGCGCTTCGGGACTATCCTTCACGTCCTTGTAGGGCGAGGCATCCACGATTCGCTGCAGCAGGTCGATGCGATCGCGGTCCGCGGGGTGATCCAACGCCATGGGATCGATATGGTAGGCCGACATCGCCTCTTCATCGGCCATGCGTTCGAATACATCCAGCATGCCCTGACCAGATTGGTGCGTTTCGCGCAGAAACTTCTGGCCCATCTGATCGGCCGTTGCTTCCTGCACGCGGCTGAAGCGCAGGAATTGTGCCTCACCGGCTTGCATGCCGAGGCCCATGACGGCCATCCCGCCCTCACCCGCACCGGCAATCATTGCGGCGACGCCAGCCGCTATGCCCAGGAGCATGGGGACCATGGCCTTCGACATTGCCGACGTGTCGCGGATCAGGTGTCCCCCGGCAATGTGGCCCGTTTCGTGTGCGAGAACGCCGATCACCTCGTTCGGCTTGTGAAGTTGTTGTATCAACCCGGTGTTTACAAAAATATTTTGACCCTCGGCTGCAAACGCGTTGATGGACGGATCCTGCACCAGGTACATCTTGACGGCAGCCGGCTCGAGGCCCGCCGCGCGAAGGATGGGGTCCTCGTAGGATTTCAGAAGACGCTCCACCTCCGTGTCGCGAACGAGGGGGATCGAGTCGGCGAGCACAGGCTGGGCGACTACGGAGAACGCGCAAAGCGCTGCCACCCCGAGCTTGACGACCGGGCCGAGTTTTGGGGGAAATGACCGGTGAAGTTTCAAATGGCGGCTGAAAGGCTTCAACGCGTGAGCACTCCCGCGAGCGACTATTCCCCGCCGCGCCGGGACCGTATGTGGGTGCACTTCCCGCGTCAACGGCGGGCTTTTTTGCGCCGGACGCTCGCGGCCGCGCTCTCCGGGCTGCTCACGTCGTGCTCGCTGATTCGCGGTTCGCCCGACATCCCACCGACGGGACAGGTTGTCGGAGATGAGCCCCGGGCTGTGGAAGTGGGGGCAACGGTTCTGGCCCATGGCGGCGACGCCGCCGATGCGGCGGCCGCGACCTATTTTGCCCTTGCCGTTACGTTTCCCGTGGCAGCGGGGATTGGCGGCGGCGGAATTTGTATTGTTTTCAACCCCAATCCTCAAAAGGCCGAAGAGCTCGACTTTCTGCCGCGCGACGCCGACGGCGGTGGTCCATTTGCGATTCCCGGCAATGTTGCAGGATTCGCGGAGCTGCAATCGCTCTATGGCCGACTTCCATGGCAGCGCGTGATTTCCTCGGCCGAAGGTCTCGCCGCCACCGGCTTCCCCATTTCGCAGGCGCTGCATGCGCGTTTGGATCCCAATCAGGACGTCATAAGGCTCGACGCCGAAATCGCGCGCGAGTTTCTCGACGAAACGGGGCATCTGAAAGCGCCAGGCTCCGTCGTGGATGCGCCCGCTCTGGCGCAGACGCTTTCGCACATACGGGTGGACGGTGCGGAAGCTCTGTACAATCAGCCGCTCGCCGGCGAGATCGTGAACTATGCGCACGCCCAGGGCGGTGACATCACACCGGCGGAGCTGTCGTCATACCGGCCGGAGCGCGGCGCGCCATCGCAAATTCCGATCGGCGACCAAACCGTCTTTCTGCCGTCCGACCGCGTAGGCGCCGGCCAGTATGCGCATGCGCTATTTGCGCGGCTTGTCGATGCCCAGGGACAGGTCGTTGACGCCGATCACATCGGTGCCGGCGTCGCGTCGGCGACAAAAGCGGCACTCGATTCTTTCCGCATCGCCTCTCTGCCACGCGATCTCGGCGCCACCGGTTTTGCCGTGGTCGATTCATCGGGCCAGGCGGTTTCGTGCGCGGTAACTATGGACGGTCCGTTCGGTTCGGGGCGTACAGCCGGCAATTCCGGCGTGGCACTCGCGGCGGCGCCCAAAAGTGGAGGCGGGGGATTGTCACCGGCGTTTCTTGCACCGGCCATAGCGACATCCGGCGGTACCGTAACATTCGCCGGAACCGGTGCCGGCGGTCCCAACGGGACGGCGATGATTGTCCGCGCGCTTCTCGACCTCGTGAAGGGAGGCGATCTGACTCGGCCCGGGGTCCTTGGCGCGACCGGACTGGAGCCCTTCGAGACAGCAAATGTCGTCCAGTGCAAGGACAGCGTCTGTACAGCCGTTCCCGACCCCAGGGCCTTCGGCCTTGCGGCGGCGGGACAGTGATAGGACGCGACGTTATTCCCTGTCGCGGAACGGGCGTTGCCACCAGCCACGACGCGGCGGCGACGGTAGCGTCTCGGGCCGTGGCGGCTCCGGGGCAGCAGTCTCGGCAGGCTCGCCTGTCTTCACGGCAGCCTGCGAGTGCTCGATTTCCTTTTCGGGCAGTGTCGTCTCAAGTACCCGTTGCGGTGGCACAGCTGGTTCCTGTTCCGGTGGTACAGCCTCCCGACGTCGAGCGGGCGATTGTGCTTCCACGGCTAGCGACCAAACGGGTTCCGAGGGAGCGTTGGGCAGAAACGACGGCATATCCGCGTTGAAATCGCTGCGCGGGCCGTCGGTCGTCTGCCGACCCTCGGAGTTGGCCTCTGCGACTGACGCGGCACCGTTTTCGATTTGTGGGTTCGGGGCCGACGCTGCGGGCGCTGCGCCTTCCGGGCCCGCGCGGTGGCCACGGCGACGTCGGCGCCGCTTTCGACCAGATGACGTTTCCTGCGACGGCGCGTGAACCGCCGGTTCCGGGTGTGCTGTTGAACTCGGGGCCGAAACCCTGTGGGGCCGTTCCCATTCGCCGCCTGACTGGGCACCTGGCTGAGCATGTGTATGCGGACGGGCTTCGGTCTGCGGCTGTTGCGGGCGGTCGCGGTCACGACCGCGTCGCCGTCTTCGTCGGCGTTTGCCCGGTCCCTGTACGCCGGGTTGGGCCTCCGCCTGGGTTGGTTCAGCGCCGGCCTGGGGCTGCCCTTGCCGTTCTGGGTGATCGGCGGAGGGCGGCACAGCCCGTTCCTGCAGCGGACGAGCGCGCTCTTCAGGTGCTCGCTGGCCCATCCGCTCGATTTCAAACGTCCCGGCCAGCATGTCGTCCTTGGCCTCAAACTGAATCGAGAGGTCGTACTCTGTTTCCAGATGCGCGATCTCGCGCCTTTTCTTGTTCATTGCGTAGATCGCAACACTCGTTGGCGCGCGTACATTGAGCGCGGACGACTTTTGCCGCTGCGCTTCCTCCTCCAGGCCGCGCATGACCCGAAGTGCCGTTGACTCGATGGACCGCACGATGCCCTGGCCGCCGCAGTGGGGGCAGGGAATGGTCGACCCTGCAACGACTCCCGCGCGCAGGCGCTGTCGCGACATTTCGAGGAGACCAAACTGGCTGATGCGGCCAATCTGTACGCGCGCGCGGTCGTTTTTCACTGCGTCGCGCAGACGCTTCTCCACGTTGCGGTCGTTGCGCGCGTCCTCCATGTCGATAAAATCGATCA
Source organism: Rhizomicrobium sp. (assembly GCA_035308485.1). GTDB lineage: Bacteria > Pseudomonadota > Alphaproteobacteria > Micropepsales > Micropepsaceae > Rhizomicrobium. The sequence goes on along the minus strand of DATGGN010000212.1, from coordinate 6,860 downwards.
CAATCAGGCCGGCCAGATCGCGCAGACGCAACTGGCGCGCGATTTCGTCCGCTGCTTCGAGATTGGTCTTGTACGCCGTCTCCTCAATCGAATGCTCGCGCGTTGCACGACCCGAATTCACGTCGATCGAAACCAGTGCTTCGGTCTGATTGATCACGATATAGCCGCCGGACCTGAGCGTCACGGTGGGCGTGAACATGGCGTCGAGCTGGGCTTCGATCTGGTAGCGCTGGAAGAGGGGAACTATATCCTTGTAGAGCTTTACGTTCTTGGCATGACTCGGCATGAGCATGCGCATGAAGTCTTTGGCGTTGCGGTAGCCCTCCTCGCCTTCGACGAGAATCTCGGAAATGTCCTTGTTGTAGAGATCGCGGATGGCGCGCTTGACGAGATCACCTTCTTCGTACACGCAGGCCGGGGCGTTCGACTGCAGAGTCAGTTCGCGAATCGTGTCCCACATCCGCAGGAGATACTCGTAATCGCGCTTGATTTCGGCCTTGGTCCGGTTTTCGCCGGCGGTGCGGATGATCACGCCCATGCCTTCCGGCAATTCGAGCGACTGCGCCGCGGACTTGAGACGATTGCGGTCGGTGGCGCTTGTGATTTTGCGTGAAATGCCGCCACCGCGGGGGGTGTTTGGCATAAGGACACAATAGCGTCCTGCGAGCGACAGATAGGTGGTGAGGGCTGCGCCCTTGTTGCCGCGCTCTTCTTTCACGACCTGAACGAGGATCACCTGTCGCCGCTTGATCACTTCCTGGATCTTGTAGTGACGCCGCCGTGCCCATTTCTGGGTGGGTCGAACCGACTGAAGTTTTGCCTGCGTCGGTTGCTCGTGATCCCCCTGCTGATCGGGCATCGGCTGATCCGCCAGCTGTTCGGGCAGGAATTCCTCTGCAGAACTTTCCAGTTCGCCTGTTGCGCCGTCTCCTTCCATAGCTGCCGTCTCTTCCACGCTTTCGGCGGGAGACGGCGAGTCCGGAAACGGCTCTTCGAAATCTTCGGGGAGAGAGTCATCCACGAGGCTCTGTACGCCGGAATCCTGGCCGTTTGCTTCCGTCACGTCGCCAGCCGTAGCGGCGGCGGCTTCGGCAGCGGATTCCTGAGGCGCGATGTTGGTCACATCCACGGCCTCGACGTCCTCTTCGGCGCGGCGCCGCGCTTCCTCCTCGCGTTCGGCGATCAGCGCCATGCGGTCGGCGATCGGTATTTGATAGTAGTCGGGATGAATTTCCGCGAAGGCCAGAAAGCCCTGGCGGTTGCCGCCATACTCGACGAAGGCCGCCTGGAGTGACGGCTCCACGCGAGTCACTTTAGCGAGATAGATGTTTCCTTTGAGCGGCCGTTTCGATGCGGCTTCAAAATCAAATTCTTCGACTTTTTGTCCGTCGAGAACCACGACCCGGGTTTCTTCCCGGTGACTGGCATCGATGATCATGCGTTTCGGCATAGAATTCTCCGGTCAGCCGCATCACTCGCGAGCGTACGCGGCGCTTGTGCGCGCCAGCGGAGCTCAAGTGGGACACGGGCTGCGATTTGGGGTTGGCGCCCGAGCGCGGTCGAGCCCGCGGGTGTCCCGCGGAGGGCATCGATATCAGTCGGGCAGTGTAATCCATGGCAATTCACTTAGGGTTCGCCAACGGCGAACATCGACCCGCCGCGTCGCCGTCTCTCAATGGGTGATTCCATCGCAAACCTGGTGGGACCGTACCTACGGCCTCCCCGGCCGCGGCGGCACCCGAACGCGATGAACACGAGCGAGCCGAATCTTTTTTTAAGTCTCCACGTTCCTTGCGGCAAGGGCTTAATGAAGAATTCACTATACTCTTTAAAGGTGCTAACGGCTGGTAAAGGCCGAAAGCAGTCCAAATGAGTGCGGGGAAGCCTAAGTGACAATGGGGAAAATGGGGCGCCTCGGGTTGCTGGTGCTGGCTTGCGCCCTGCTGGGTCCGGCCGGAACAACCGCAGCCCATTCGCTTGCCTCGAAAACGCAGGACGAGGCAAACGCCGCTGCCCGCGCGCAACCGGTGGTTATGGGCGCGCGCATCGGCGAGCATCCCGGCCTGACGCGCTTCGTCCTTGAGTTGTCCGATCCGGTCACGCCGCGAGTCTTCACGCTCGCCAACCCTGACCGCGTGGTAATCGACCTGCCTGACGTTCTCTGGCGCATTGGCGCTCCCGATCGGCCGAGCGGTCTCGGGTCAATTCGAAGCTACCGCTACGGATCGTTCCGACCGGGCGAGTCGCGCATCGTGATCGATCTCAACCGACCGGTGTCGCTTGCTCCATTGCTGCTAATTCCTCCCAAAGACGGCAACGGCTACCGCATCGTGCTCGATCTGGCTCCCGCTACTCCCGAAGAGTTCGCCCGAAACGCAGGTTGGCCAGAAGACGTGTCCGCGAAACGCGTCGCTGAGGGAGCGGCGGCCGGCGCGGCCGAACCCTCGACCGAAACGGCCTCAGCGGCCAGGGTCATCGTCGTCGACGCTGGGCATGGCGGCGCCGACTCCGGCACAATCGGCATCAACGGCACGCGCGAAAAGGACCTTGTCCTCGACGAGGCCAAGCGCCTTGCGAGCGTGCTTCGAAAGCGCGGTTATATCGTGCATCTCACCCGCGATAGCGATGTCTACATCCCGCTCGAACAGCGTGTCAGGGCCGCGCGGGATTTTCATGCGGACCTGTTTATTTCGCTGCACGCCGATTCCAACCCCAGTCAGGACGTCTACGGCGCCTCGGTCTACACGCTCTCGGAAGCGGGTTCGGACCGGGAAGCGGCAGAACTCGCCCGCAAGGAAAATCAGTCGGACATCGTCGCGGGCGTCGACCTGTCAGGTCAAAGCAGCCCGGTCGCCTCGATTCTGATCGGACTGGCGCAGCGCGACACGATCAATCGGTCAATCAGGTTCGCGGAGACGCTGGTAGGGCAGCTCGGCCGGGTGACTGACACATTGCCGCGCGATCCCCATCGCTCCGCAGCGTTTGTCGTGCTAAAAGCCCCCGACGTTCCCGCCGTCCTGATAGAGCTCGGCTATCTGACAAGCCCGCGCGATTGCGTGCAAATGGCGACGGAGCAGTGGCGGAACGACGTATCATTTGCGATTGCGGACGCCGTGGACAGGCAGCTAAGCCCCACCGCGGCAAACCTCAAAGCGGCGGACGCCATGAGGTGATGCCCTGCGCCTTCGGAGCGCCACAATGAAAAGGCATCACGAGTTGGAAAAGGGACTATCGGGTTGCGGCGCTTAATCTTTGCAGCGGGGCTCGCGCTCCTCGCCCTCGCTTTGGCGGGGACCGGCGCGCTGGCTGTGTACATTTATTCGACCACGCGCGATCTCCCGAGCGTCGAGGCTCTCCAGAACTATCAGCCGGCCGTCACCACGCGCGTCTACGCGGGAAACGGCACTCTGCTCGGCGAGTACGCGCGCGAACGGCGCGTATTCGTTCCCATAGCCTTTGTACCGAAGCTCGTGATCAACGCCTTCACCTCGGCCGAGGACAAGAACTTCTTTCATCATCCCGGTATTGATCCGAGCGGCATTGCGCGTGCGGCGATCAAGGACGTGTTCAACGTGCTGGAGCACAAACGCCTTGAAGGCGCCTCCACCATCACGCAGCAGGTAGCCAAGAATTTTCTCCTCAACAGCCAGCAGCGATTTTCGCGCAAGATCAGGGAAGCGGTACTCGCGGTCCGCATCGATGCCACCTATTCCAAGCCGAAGATTCTCGAGCTGTACCTGAACGAGATTTTTCTCGGGGAGAATTCCTACGGGGTAGCCGCGGCCGCACTCAACTACTTCGGCAAATCGCTCGATCAGCTCGATGTCGCCGAGGCGGCCTTTCTGGCGGCGCTGCCCAAGGCGCCCAGAAACTACGACCCGCGGTTCAACAGGAAGGCGGCACTCGAACGGCGCAACTGGGTGATCGGCCAGATGGCGGAGAACGGCTACATCACCCGAGACCAGGCGCGCGCGGCTGTCGCGGAACCGCTGGTGACGCAGATGCGCCCGCTTGGGATTCAGGCTGAGGATGCCGATTACTTCGTCGAGGAAGTTCGGCGCCTGCTGTACAGCAAATATGGTCAGCGCGCGCTCTATGACGGCGGACTCCAGGTTCGTTCGACACTCGATGCGCGGCTTCAGAACTTTGCGGTGAATGCACTTCGCGCCGGCCTCGTGCGCTATGACCGGCGTCACGGCTGGCGTGGTGCGAAGCGGCGCATCGACATCAGCGGGGATTGGCTCCCGGCGCTCAAGGCGGAGGGCAATCACTCCGGCATTCCGACCTGGCGCACCGCCGTCGTGCTCGGGTTCGGCCCGGGGAAATCCACCGAAATCGGACTCGATGACGGCCAGCGCGCGAGCATTCCGTTTTCCGAACTGCACTGGGCGCGCCGCGAGCTGCACGATGCGCTTGTGGGCGCACCGCCCGACCGACCCGAGGATGTGCTGAAAACGGGCGATTTCGTTTATGTCGAACCGGTTGCAGGGAGTTCGCGCGACTACGGTCTGCGGCAGCTTCCGGAAGTGAACGGTGCCATCGTCGCGATGGATCCCCATACCGGCCGCGTGCTCGCGCTCTCCGGCGGCTTCAGCTATGCCTCGAGCCAGTTTGATCGCGCCATGCAGGCACAGCGGCAGCCCGGCTCGGCGTTCAAGCCTTTCGTCTACGCGGCCGCCCTCGACAACGGCTTTACACCGGTCAGCAAAATCGAAGACGCCCCAGTGTCGTTGCCGCAGGGACCGGGCCTGCCGATGTGGACGCCGAAGAATTTCGGCAACAAGTTCCTGGGATTACAGACGTTGCGCCGCGGCATCGAACTTTCGCGCAACTTGATGACCATCCGGCTCGCCTACGCGGTGGGCATGAAAAAGGTGGTGCCCTATCCGATCCGCTTTGGTGTCTACGACCAACTGACCCCGTGGCTTTCGAATTCGATCGGCGCGGCCGACACAACGCTCGTGCGCATGACCACTGGTTATGCGGAATTCGTGAATGGTGGAAAGAAAATCATCCCGACGCTGGTCGATCGAATCCAGGATCGAAACGGGCGCGACATTTATCGGCACGATCCGCGCTTTTGTGAAGGCTGCAACGGCCGCTGGCACAATCAGCCAGAGCCGCTGCTGCCCGACACGCGCGAGCAGATCATCGATCCGCGTACGGCCTATCAGATCGTTTCCCTGCTCGAAGGGGTTGTACAGCGCGGAACGGGAGTCTCCGTGAGGGCGGTTGGCAAGCCACTGGCGGGAAAGACCGGGACCACGAACGACTCGAAAGACACATGGTTTATCGGTTTCTCGCCCGACCTCGTCTGCGGCGTATTCGTCGGCTTCGACAATCCGCGCACGCTCGGCAAGCTGGAGCAGGGCGCCACGGTGGCGGCACCGATTTTCCGCGATTTCATGATGGGCGCTCTTGCCGATCAGCCACCGACCCCCTTCCGGGTGCCGCCCGGCATCGACCTTGTGCCGGTCGATGCGCACACCGGTGCGCAGACGAGCGCCGGCGCCGCGGGGTCGATCATGGAAGCATTCAAGTCAGGCACGGAGCCGAGCCTTGCCAGCGCGGACGCCGACCAGCCCAACAAGCCGGCCGGCAACAACAAGCCCGCGGCTACAGTGGATCAGGGCACGGGAGGGCTCTACTAGCCGCTTGCGGTCATCCAGCTTCAGGCAGTTGTTGACCCCGCGCCTGCAGGCTCGGCAGAACGTCGCAATGGACTCGACCGAACGCGAATCTTCGAGCAGCGCGCTGGCCGAGAGCACGCGCTTCGTCATTCGTTCGGCGCGGTTCTTTTACACGGGCCTGCAGCGCGAACTGCGCTCGAATGAAATTGCGCAGATCTTCGCCTGCGCTTTGATCGGCTCCTTCGTCGGCGTCGTGGTCGCGATCCTGCGCGGTGTGGTACAGGCCCTCCATCATATCGACTTCGCGCTCGTGGGTACGGGATATCTTTCCACCGGGCTTCACGTCGATCCCGCCCGCATTCTCATCGTACCCGCTCTCGGTGGCCTTTTCCTCGGCCTGCTGGCGCTCGTCGCGCGACGCATCGGCGCCAGGAACATCGTGGACCCGATCGAGGCGAACGCGCTTTACGGCGGGCGCATGTCGCTGCGGGACAGCATGCGGCTGACGGCGTCCACGGTCGTATCGAACGCGGCGGGAGCGTCGCTCGGCATGGAAGCCGGTTACACGCAGCTGGGTTCCGGCCTGTTCGCGAGCATCGGCGGCTATTTTCGATTGAGACGCGCCGATCAGCGCGTTTTCGTAACCGCCGGTTCGGCGGCAGCCATCGCTGCGGCGTTCAACGCGCCGCTCGCCGGCGCCTTCTACGGCTATGAACTCATTCTCGGCAGCTACATGCCGAACGCGCTGGCGCCCGTTGCGGTCGCCGCGATCTGTGGCGCGCTTTCGCAGCACCTCATTGCCGGCGCGCAGCCGCTGTTCGCGGTGAGCGGCGGCGTCCCCCTCGACGTACACAGTTACGTGTTGTTCGGAATCATGGGCGTGTTCGCCTCGATCGTAGCGATTGCCGCGATGACCGGCGTCACCTGGACCGAGCGGACGCTCCGCTACCTCTCGATTCCCGATTGGCTCAGACCCTGTGTCGGTGGAATGCTGCTTTCGGCGATGGCCTGGTTCTATCCGCAGGTGCTGGGCAGCGGCCATGGCGCCATAGAATACTACCTGCACAACGATGCGCCATTGCTCGTTCTTGGTCTTCTGCTCGCCGCCAAACTGCTTGCTTCTGCGGTGTCGGTAGGATCGGGCTTTCGCGGCGGACTGTTCAGCTCATCCCTCTTTCTCGGTTGTCTGTACGGAGGCGTTTTTGCGAAGACCGTCGCATTCATCGACCC
>DATGGN010000211.1:0-5361 GCA_035308485.1 Rhizomicrobium sp. | reverse complement strand
CCATCTTCACCAACCTGGCTGCGATGACACCGACCGATGGCGGGTCAGACCTGGGCTGTTGCTGCGCCAAACTGGCAGACGACATAAACGCGCCCAGCACCACAACCACTATCGAAGCTCTTGTCCTCATGCAGCTTGCCTCGCGGGAGTCATCGGCGCCTGGCGCAATGCGATGGGCTCTTCACCCAGTCGGAGCATCGCCGGTATCAGCACGAGCGTGAACACATGGCTGATGAGAATTCCGCCGACTATTACCGCGCCAAGGCCGCGATAGATTTCAGCGCCCGGGCCGGGAACGAGCACGAGCGGTAGCATACCGAAAATTGCTGTCAGTGTGCTCGAGAAAATAGGCCGGAGCCGGGTCTCGAGGCTCGAGCGTACGGCATCGACGCGCGACATGCCTTCCGCTTCGGCCTGGCGCGTGCGTGCAACGAGCAGGATTGTGTTGTTCACCACGAGTCCGAGCACGATGATGAAGCCGATCATCGTCAAAAGATCGAGCGGCTGGAACACGAACAGCCCGAGCAGCCGGAGCGCGGCCATGCCGCCTACGGTGCCCAAAGGCAGGGCGATCGTTGCGATTGCCGCGTCCCATACCGACTTGAACAACGCTGCCATGATGAGGAAGAGCAGCAGAATCGCGAGCAGGAAGTTCTTGCCCATGTTCCACAACGCATTGTTCAAATGATTGGCGGCAGCGCCGTAGCTGATTGTTCCGTCGGCCGGCAGCAGCTTCTTGATCTGGGGCTCGATATCCTTGCGAATGGCGCGCATGGCATCGCCGAGCGCCATGGCACGCGGGGGCTGGAAATTGATCTCAAATGTCCGCCGGCGATCCAGACGGAAGATGCCGCTCGGCGCCAGCGTTCGTTGTACGTGCACGAGGTGGCTGAACGGGACGACAGAGTTCGTGGGTGTTGCAACCGGCGTGTCCATCAGGGTTTGCGGCGAACCGATCGTCTGCGCCTTCATGATCAGAAACAGTCTTTCTTCGCCGTCATATCGCTGTCCGACATAGTCGCCTTCGCCCAACATTTGCGTTAACGCGGCGACGTCGGGACGCGTCCAGCCCACTTCGGCTATGGCGCGATCGTCCGGTATGAGCTTGAGCTGCGGCTGATCGTATTCGAGCGAAGGATTGGTCTGGATCACCGCGTCGGGGAACTCCTTCGTGAGCAACGCGAATCCCTTGCGTGCGGCGGCGCGCATGGCTTCGGAGTCGTTCGACTGGATGTTGATCGAGACGCCGCCCCCTTCGTCGAAACCGCCAAACAGACTTCCCATCTGCGCCGAGGCAATCGAATCGGGAAGGTCCTTGATGACCTCCGTACGGACAATGTTTTCCAGCTTGGGAAAGTCCCTGTCGTTCGGTACGCGCACACCGATTCCCATCGCGCCGGGGCCGTAGGTCTGGACGTAATAGTTGAGCAGCTGCGGCTGCTTCTTTCCCGTCATGTAAGGCTGCAGCCGCTCGATCATGGGCCGCGCGATTTCCTTGTCTGCAAAGTCGATCGTCGCGCCTGCCGGGTACTGGATGAAGCCATCGATGGCGGCGCGTTTGACATAAGGCAGATACTGCAGGCTGGGGATGAGCAGGTATGTCCCGGCGATCGAGCCGAGGATCAGTCCCCCAATCCAGAGCTGCCGCTTTCGCGCCGTGTCGGTCATATTCATGATGACATCGGTGATCCGCCGCCATACGCCGGCCAGATCGGCGACTTTCGGCCGTGTCTTGAGAAACAGCATGGACGCGACCGGTACGACGGTGATCGCCGTGATCAGCGAAACGAACACCGCAAAGGCGATGGTGAGCGAGAGGTCGGCGAAAAGCTGCCCCTCGACGTCCTTCAGAAAGATGACGGGCACGAAGATCGCGACGTTGGTCGCGGTGGACGCAAGGAGCGCACCCCACACCTGGCTGGTTCCGGTCTGTGCGGCTTCGGCCGCCGGCATGCCGCGCTCGCGCAGGCGCAAAATGTTCTCGAAACAGACGATGGCAGCGTCGAGCACAATCCCCGTCGCAAAAGCGAGCCCCGCCAGCGACACGACATTGAGTGTACGTCCGGCCAGGTTGAGAAGCACCACCACGCTGCACAGGCAGATGGGAATGACGGAGGAAATAATGATGGTCCCGCGCCACTCGCGCATGAAGAACCACAGCACGCCGACCGCGAGCAGAATGCCGAGGAACAGGTCGGACGTGACCATTCCCATGGCCTGGTCGATGAAGTGCGAAGGATCGAAGGAGTATTGAAGGATGATGCCTTTGTCCTTCGCCGGACCTTCGTTGATCCGCTGCATTTCGGCCTTTACCGCATTGACGGTCGCCAGCACGTTGGCTCCCGTGGCGCGGAACACCTGCAGCATGAGCGCGGGGTTTCCGTCCTGATAGGCGAACCCCTGGCGCTTGCCCCGGCCGACGCGCACATCGGCAATGTCGCCGAGATAAATCGGCTTGCCGTCGCGCCACTCAAGCACGAGGTTTTTCAGGTCGGCGATGGAATACCGTCCGCGGAACGACAGCCCCCATTGCCGCCTTCCGTCGTCGATTGTCCCGCCGGAAATGTCGTCGGAGCTGCTGATGATGTTGGCCGTCTTGGGCAGCTGAATTCCAAGCTGTGCGGCCCGAACCGGGTTGAACACGATCTGCAGCTCTTCGGACGCGCCCAGTCCCTGCAGCTGTGCACTGCCAACGCCAGGGATGGCCTCCATCCTCGGCACGACCACATCGCGCAGAAACCGCTCGTAGTCGTTTACGTCGTGTTTGTTGCCCGGCAGCTTTTGCATGAAAATGAAGAGCAGCGTCGCGTTGGAATCCTGCGTATTGGCAAGCTGGACGAACGGTCTTTGCGCATCCGCGGGCAGGGGCGGCAGGCGGTTGAGGCGCCCGATGACATCCACCAGCGTGCTCTTCATGTCGGTGCCGAGCGCGAAGGTAAGCGCTACATAGCCGCCGCCCTCGTTCGCATAGCCGTTCATCTCCTGGAGACCGGGAATGCCCTGCAGCACATCCTCCTCCGGCTCCACGAGCTGCGCTTCCACCTCTCGCGGCGCTTCCGCGCGCCAATCGGTTTCGATGCCGATCTGCGGCCGCTCGATGTCGGGAAAAAGCTGGATCGGAAGGCTGTAGAGCGCAAAGGCGCCAAACAGGATGGCAACCGCAACGCCGACCGCGACCGCGGCCGGGCTTCTCAAACTAGCCGATGTCAGACCGCGCATCGCTCCCTCTGGCGGTTCGGGCGAACGATTCGAAACTCGCGATTCCGATATAAGATGGAACGGCCTTGGACCTGCCATGCGCAATTGCGTGATCTCAAAAGCACGCGCTGCAGATGTGCCAAACTAGTGGACACGACAGTGAGTGATTGCGCCTTGTTCCCGGAGATGGAAATTCGCAACAGTTTCAGCACCTTGTGCCATCAATTGCAAAATTTGATGCAAATTCTCCGAACATCGGTTCCCAATAACGGCTGAGACGTGACAAAGATTTCACGCGTGGATCACGCGTCCCTTTTTTGCGGAGCGGCTGAAAACGCCAGTCGGGCGCGCAGGACGACGATGTGTTAACATCGGGTGGCCCGCTGGAGGGGCGACGATGACCATCCATCTGAACGTGAATGGCGCGATGCACGACCTCGATGTCGAGCCGGATGCGCCGCTACTCTGGGTCATTCGCGACGAGTTGGGGTTGACCGGCACGAAATTCGGCTGCGGTGTCGCACAATGCGGCGCGTGTACGGTCCATATCAATGGCGAGGCGCTTCGCAGCTGCGTGATCCCCGTCGCCACCGTCGAAAACGCGCAGATTGTTACGATCGAAGGCTTGGGCGCCAACGGCCCGACGGCCGTACAAGAGGCGTGGATTGCGCATCAGGTGCCCCAATGCGGCTACTGTCAGTCCGGCATGATCATGGCGGTGAGCGCGCTGCTCGCGAAGAATCCCAAACCGAACGACGATGACCTGAAGAACGCAGTCACCAACATTTGCCGCTGCGGCACCTATCCGCGCATTCGCGCCGCCGTGCGCGGCCTCGCGCGCGGGTGAGGAGGCGACCATGGCAACGACAAGGCGGATGGTGGTGCTGGGTGGCCTGGGCGCGGCGGGCGCGCTCGTCGTCGGTTATGCGCTGTGGCCGAGCACGCGCATTGCGCGTGCGAACGCGATGGCGGCAAAGGCCGGCGAACGTTTCCTCTCGAGCTGGATCAAGATCGGTGGGGATAACGTCATCACGGTCGTTATCCCCCACGCCGACATGGGCACGGGCATCTATACGGCGCTCGCCCAAATGGCGGCGGAGGAACTTGATGCCGACTGGAGCCGGGTACGCACCGAAACGGCGCCGTCGGACCCCTTGTTCGCAAATGGCGCGCTGGCGGAGGGATTCATTCTCTCGGGGCGCGATATTTATCCGAACAACATCCCGGCCTTCCTGCGCGGGACGGTTGCCAACTCCTTCCGAACGATTGCCGAATACATGGACCTGCAGGTCACCGGCGGCTCTTCTGCAATCCGCGCAACGGGAGTGTACGGAATTCGCATCTCTGCGGCCGCGGCGCGCGAGATGCTGGTGAAAGCTGCGGCGGCGCGCTGGAATGTCCCTGCGGAAGAATGCAGCACGGCGATGAGCAGGGTCGTGCACAAGGCAAGCGGGCGAAATCTCGGCTTTGGCGAACTGGCAGGCGACGCGGCGAATTACGATCCGTCATCGCATCCGGTGCTCAAGCCCGAAAGCGAATACCGGATCGTCGGCCGATCGCCGCCGCGTTTCGACATTCCGCACAAGGTGGACGGCACGACCCGTTACGGCGTGGATGTGCGCGAGCCCGACATGCTGTACGCGGCGATCCGGATATCGCCGGTGTTCAAGGCGAAGCTTTTGTCGGTGAACTCGAACGGCGCGGAGCATCGCCGCGGCGTTCAGAAAATCGTTCAGCTTGACGATGCGGTCGTGGTGGTTGCCGATCGCTTCTGGCGGGCGCGGGATGCGGTTGCTCTGCTGCAGCCGGCATTCGAGGTGACGGCGGACGGGATTGTCACATCGGACGGGATCGCGCAGCGTCGAAGCGCCGCGCTGAACGCCAATGTGAAATCGGACCTGACCCTGGGCGCCGGCATCGACGCGCTGAAAGGGGCGCAGGTCATCGAGGCAACCTATCAGGTGCCCTATCTTGCGCATGCGACGATGGAGCCGATGAACGCGACGGCGCTGTACAGGAGCGGCACGCTGGAGGTCTGGAGCGGCACGCAGGACGGGCTTGGCGCGCGCGCGGCCTGCGCCAAATCCGCGAAGCTGCCCCTTGAAAAAGTCACTTGCCACCTGCTGCCGATGGGCGGCGGCTTCGGCCGGCGTCTGCCGGGTT
>DATGGN010000210.1:0-51335 GCA_035308485.1 Rhizomicrobium sp. | reverse complement strand
ATTGCGGATTTCAACAAAGCGGTCGAGCGCGATCCGGATAATGCAGAGACTTTCGACCGGCGCGGACTGGCGTTCAACGCGCAGGGCGATCGTGCGCATGCCATCGCCGACTATGATCGCGCCATAGCGCTCGACCCTGGCGACGACGTCGCATTGGAGAATCTCTGTCTCGTGCAATCGAACGAAGGTGATGGCGGGGCTGGAGCCGATTGCAACAAATCGGCTCGGTCCGATTCGGGGCCGACGCGCGAAAACGCCTTGAAACTGGCGCTGCCGAAATCGTGACGCGCAAACGCTTTAAGGTCGGCGATCGCGTGTCCTGGAATTCGGAAGCCGGACGCGTCCCCGGGCGAATCGTCAGGGTCCACAGGGCGACGTCGATTACAACGGCCACACCCACCATGCTTCGAGGAGCCGCAGTACAGGATTCGGTCGCTATAGCATTGTGGGCTGTTGAGGCGGGTAGGTGACACGCATGCCCTCGACCTGGGCGAACGGCGTGAGCCCGTGCTTGCGCCAATTGGTTTCGGATAATATCTCGATGACGGCGACTCCGCGTACGCTGAGCGCGTCGGCCACAAGCGACCGGTGGCAGCGCCACGGCACCGCTTCCGCGCACATGATCGCGATCCGTCTGTCGCGGCTCATCCGGATCAATGTCGCCAGCGCCTCCGCAAACGCCGGCGTCTGCATGTAATCGGCGTAACCGCGAAAACTCGCGTTGCGCCAACCGGTATTCGGCGAGTCCTTTCGCGCGCGCCGCAGTCCGCCGAGCGCCGGCATGGCCACATATTCGACGTGCTCCGCCGCCAGACTGTGCGCGAGTGCGCTGTCATTGAATTGCGGATTGTGGCGCGAACGCGGCACGGTACGAATGTCCGCCAGACAAGTGATACCATATATCCTCAGCAGATCGATGAAGCGCTCGATCGGCAGGGTCGAATGGCCGAGCGTAAAGACGGCGCCTTGCGGCCACTGCGCCTCCGCCCGCGGGACTTGACCAGTCATGTCTCTTTAACGCGGTGTGCCCCGGCAGGAGGCATTACAGAAGCCCAAGCGCCTTGAAACTCGCGGTGCCGCCGCGGCCGATGACGAGGTGATCGTGTATTGTGATGCGTAGCGCGCGTGCCGCCTCGGTGATCTCGCGCGTCATCTCGATGTCCGCGCGGGAGGGCGTCGGGTCGCCGCTCGGATGATTGTGCACAAGGATCAGCGCCGAGGCGTTGAGTGCCAGCGCGCGTTTCACGATCTCACGCGGATAGACCGGCGCATGATCCACCGTACCCTGGCTCTGTACTTCATCGGCGATCAGCACATTCTTGCGGTCCAGGAACAGCACGCGGAATTCCTCGGTTTCGCTCCGCGCCATCGCGGCGCTGCAGTAATCGAGCAGCGCCGACCAGGAGCTGAGTGCCGGTTTGCCGAGCAGTCTCGTTCGCGAAAGCCGCAACGCGGCCGCTTCCACGATCTTCAGTTGGACAATCGCGCTTTCGCCGAGAGATTCGGAGAGCTTTTCCTGCGACGCCGCAAGTACGTCGGCGAAGGATCCGAATTTCCCCAGAAGCTCTTTGGCAAGCGGTTTCACGTCGCGCCGCGGTATTCCCGCAAACAGCACAAGCTCGAGCAGTTCGTAATCCGACAACGCCGCTGCCCCGGCTTCGCGAAACCGCTCGCGCAGACGCTCGCGATGGCCCTCGTAATGCGGGGCGACCGGCGGGGGCGATCCGATATCCGAAACCTGGTCGCGCTTCATGATCGGCTCTGCCGCGGCTCTTTCGGAAAAGTTTAGCGCGCCGATTGTCTCAGGGTGACGGCAAAATCGTACCGATTTGTCGCGAAGTGAACGTTGCGCGACCGTGATCGCGTCGCAACACCACGCAGTTGCCTGCGACAGGATCTGCATAACAGCGAATTTATCAGCGATCTGCGGCAGATGCGCGCAGTCCTTCTGGCATCAACCGTACGGGGGCCTGTCCAGGCCCTTGGGTGAACGGGTGAATATCTCCACCCCGTTCTCCGTCACGCCGACGGTGTGCTCGAACTGCGCCGAAAGCGAGCGGTCGCGGGTCACGGCCGTCCAGCCGTCGTTCAGGATCTTCACGCCGAAGCCGCCGAGATTGATCATCGGTTCGACGGTGAAGAACATGCCCGGCTTCAACCCGAGTCCGTGTCCGGGTTTTCCGTAATGCACGATGTTCGGGAGCGCATGGAACACACGTCCCACACCATGGCCGCAGAAGTCGCGCACGACGGCGCAACGCTCCTGTCCTTCGGCATAACTCTGGATTGCGTGCCCGATGTCGCCGGTGGTGGCGCCGGGGCGCACGGCCCCAATCCCGCGCATCATCGCCTCGTAGGTGACATCAACGAGGCGGATGGCCTTGCGCTTCACCTCACCGACGAGAAACATGCGGCTCGTATCGCCGTGCCAGCCGTCCACGATCACGGTCACGTCGATGTTGACGATATCGCCTTCGCGCAGCGGCTTCTCGTTCGGAATGCCATGGCACACGACGTGGTTGATCGAGGTGCAGAGCGTGTGACGGTAGCCGCGATAGCCAAGACAGGCAGGAATGGCGTGGTGGTCTACAACGAATTCATAGGCGAGCGCGTCGAGCATCCCCGTGGTAACGCCCGGAACGACCTTGGGCACGAGCAGGTCAAGGACTTCGGCTGCCAATCGTCCGGCACGGCGCATCCCGTCGAAGGCCTCGGCGCCGTGGACCGCCACCGTCGATGGCGAGCGCGCAAAACCCGCGGTGCTGTCGATTTGCGATGGGGTGCCGGACATGCGTGCAATCTAGGCATTTTTGCCGGCGAGCCAAGGCAAAAGACATCCCGGGGTCGGGGTGTAATTTTTGGCTGCCGGCGGAAAAAGCCGAACACGAGCTAAGGGAAATTTGACTCTGACCCCCAACACCTCAAACGAACCATCAGCTGCCGTCCTCCTCATCGGCGATGAACTTCTTTCGGGCCGGACGCAGGACACCAACCTCGCCTACACCGCAAAGTTTCTTTCGGCTTATGGGATCGACGTGCGCGAGGCCCGCATCGTGCCCGACCTGGAGGCGGAGATTGTCGCCGCCCTCAATACCTTGCGCGCCCGGTACACCTACGTCTTCACCACGGGCGGAATCGGCCCCACACACGACGATATCACCACCGATGCCGTCGGGCGCGCGTTCGGGGTGGCGGTGCATTACCATCCTGAAGCGCTCGCGCTGCTCGAACCGCGCTACAAACCCGGCGAATTCAATACAATGCGGCGCCGCATGGCGCGCATCCCCGAAGGCGCTTCGCTGATTCACAACAGCGTCTCGGTCGCCCCGGGATTCCAGATCGGAAATGTGTTCGTCCTCGCCGGCATCCCGATGATCATGCGTGCCATGCTGGAGGACGTGGGGCCGCGCCTTTCCAGAGGCACACTCGTGACCACTGCTACCATCGCCGCTCACGTCGGCGAAGGGCGCATCGCGACAGCGCTTTCAGAAATCCAGAACGCACGACCCTCCGTCGCCATCGGCTCTTACCCGATGTTTTCGGAAGCAGGGCCAATTGTGCATCTCGTAGTTCGCGGGCGCGACCCCGAAGGCGTGGAGATCACAGCCAGGGCGATCGAAGAGGCCCTCGCGCGCGACGGAATCACATCGACTCGAGTTGTTGGCTGATTCTCCGCACCGCTACAATCATTTGCTAAGTCTTTGGAAGGAAACAGAAAACAGGTGACAGCAACCGTGGCATGCTCCATATATGCGCTGCTGGAGCGATCCCGCGAAAGAGTGCGGCGGCCGAGAGAAAGCCCGCGCCCAGGCAAGGAGAGGCTACAACTTCTTGCTGACGATTGGTCGGGTCCAGCCGTCGCACAGGGAGAAAATGATGAAGATTCGGCGGATCTGGCCCGCAATCTTGGGCTGTGCGGCTATCGCGGGGGCAAGCATTGCGGTCGCCGGCAATTTCACCGCCGCAGCACGCTCGGACTACTATTCCGCC
This sequence comes from Rhizomicrobium sp., assembly GCA_035308485.1. Taxonomy (GTDB): domain Bacteria; phylum Pseudomonadota; class Alphaproteobacteria; order Micropepsales; family Micropepsaceae; genus Rhizomicrobium. The sequence goes on along the minus strand of DATGGN010000210.1, from coordinate 47,345 downwards.
GGTCGGCACCAGTTCTACGTCTGGTGCGGCGGCGCTGGCGACCACATGGCCATTGAAGCCGGCAAGGATGCGGAAGACGCGCAGATGCGCCTTTACGACGCGTCGAAAGCGGCGGGCCACACCGCCTGCTGGCCGGTCTGGCAAGGGCGCGTTACAGGATAGGCACCGAGTGGCCTGCCTTCACAGGCCGTGACAGATTGCGAGGCGCGGAACCGCAGGGACGCTCCTCATGATTCCCTTTACGGGTAACAATCTCGATCGCGCGAGTTACCGCCGCACCGACGCGGAATGGATCGCCGCGCGGCTGCGTGATCCACACACCCTCATTCACCCGATTTGGAGACTGCGGCCGTTTGCAATCGGCGAGCAGGATGGTCCGCTCGAGGCCGCCTTCTTCGCCCCCGGCCTGTGCGAAGAGATCGCCGGGCCGGAAGCACCCTGCGTCCTGCTCGGGCTTGACCGCGATCGCGCCATGTTCGCCCTCGATATTTCGGCAGCGGACGACCCCGAAAACGTTGGGCCGCTTGCCGGGCTGGGCAGATTCCACGAGCTGCGCGTGTCGGCCGCGCGCTATCCGGACAGTGATCTGGCGATGCTCGGTCAAGCCAAGGCGCTGATCGACTGGCACCAGCGTCACGGTTTTTGCGCGCAATGCGGCTCTCCCACGCGGGTGATGGATGCGGGTTATCGCCGGCTCTGCCCCAAATGTGGCGCCGAGCATTTTCCGCGCACCGATCCCGTCGTCATCATGCTCGCGACCCGCGACGACTGCTGCCTCGTCGGCCGCGGCCGTCACTTCCCTGGTTCCATGTATTCGGCGCTCGCGGGATTTATCGAACCGGGCGAGACGATCGAAGAGGCGGTTCGGCGAGAGATCCTCGAGGAAACCGGGATCCGGACCGGGAGCGTCCGCTATCTCATGACCCAACCCTGGCCGTTTCCCTCATCGCTGATGATCGGGTGCTTCGCCGAAGCACTGGATGCCGACATTCGCCTCGACGAAGTCGAACTCGCCGACGCCCGCTGGCTCGACCGCGCCACCGCGCGCGCGTTGCTCGCGGGCGAACAGATTGAAGGCATCCGCCTTCCGCCACGAATCGCCATCGCGCATCATCTGATCAAGGCGTGGATCGAGGGCGCGTGATGGCCGCGAAGCTGAGTGCTGTACAGGCCGACGTCAGCCTCCTTGCCGTCGAGGCGATCGTGAACGCGGCGAACGAGCCGCTGATCATGGGCGGCGGAGTCGACGGCGCGATTCGGAGCAAAGCCGGGCCGGAGATGGAGGCAGAACTGCGGCGCATCGGCCGTTGCCCCACGGGCGAAGCCGTCATTACGCGCGGCCACGCGCTTCCGGCAAGATTCGTGATCCATACGGTCGCGCCGATCTGGAGCGGCGATGCGGCAAGACGCGAGCGTGACGTGCGGCTTCTGGCAAACTGCTACTGCAATTCGCTTGCGCTCGCCGGCGAACACAACATTTCGGAAATTGCCTTCCCTTGTCTCGGCACCGGCGCGTACGGCTGGCCCGGCGCTCTGGCCGCGCAAACAGCGTACCGCAGCATCTGCGATTATGTGCGGGAACGGAGCGAAATCAGGCATGTCATCGTCTGCTGTTTCAGCAGCGCTGATCTGGACCGGTACGGCTCACTCATCGGCGCGTGAAGCGCCGTGACTTATTCATCCGGCGAGCGGACCACTGCTACGTCTGTGTCGCCTGAGTCCGGAAGGGGTGTGCAGGGTAAACGCCCAGCACCGTGAAGCTGCTTGCGAAGAACTGGATCTCTTCGAGTGCGAGCCGCACATTGCGTTGTTCGGGGTGGCCCTCGATATCGGCATAAAACTGCGTTGCCTGAAACGAGCCGCCGAGCTGATAGCTCTCGAGTTTGGTCATGTTGACGCCATTGGTGGCGAAACCGCCGAGCGCTTTGTACAGGGCAGCGGGAACGTTGCGGACGCGAAAGACGAAGGTTGTAACGACCGGTCCCGCATCCGGGGCGAGTTGCCGCGGCTCTCTCGCCATGATGAGAAAACGGGTGACGTTGTGCGCCTCGTCCTCGATGTCGGCCGCAAGGACGGCCAGCCCGTACAGTTCTGCCGCGAGCGACGAGGCGATCGCTGCGACGCAGGGATCGCCGAGCTCCGCGACGTGGCGCGCCGCGCCCGCCGTGTCGTGCCAGCTTCTGGCGGTCAGCCTTCTTTCGCGGATGAGTTTGCGGCACTGCCCGAGCGCCGGTTCCTGGCTGAAAACGGTCGTCACCCCGGACAGGGCGGCGCCTTTGATGCCAAGAAGCTGATGGCGCACGCGATGAAAGTGCTCGCCGACGATGTGCAACCGGGCCTCGGGCAAAAGATGGTGAATGTCGGCGATGCGCCCGTGCAGCGAATTCTCGACCGGGATGATCGTGAGATCGGCTTCGCCTTCGCGCACCGCGAGAAGTGCGTCCTCGAATGTCGTTCGCGGCAAGGCCAGCGCGTCGGGAAGCGCTTCGCGCGCGGCAAGATTCGCGTAGGCGCCGGGTTCGCCCTGAAAGGTAACGATCGACGCGGTGGCCTGCGGCGTCCTGGTCATCGCGGACCGGAGGCGAGCCTCGCTGCCTCGCGAACGCGCTCGAGATCGGCCGGCGTGTCGACGGAGAGCGGCGGGTGTTCCACGATACCGACGGCGATGGTCATTCCGTTTTCGAGCGCCCGCAGCTGCTCGAGATTTTCGCGTTTCTCGAGCGGCGACGGGGGGAGCGAAACGAATCGTGTCAGCGCTTCGCGGCGGAATGCATAAATGCCGATGTGATGGTACAGGTCGCCGGCTCCCGACGGTACGCGACTTCGACTGAAATAGAGCGCGCGGGCGGGCGTGGTTCCATTTCCGAAAGTCATGACCGGCTTGACCACGCTCGGGTTCTCGAAATCCGCCGGTTCCGTGATGCGCGCAGCAAGCGTCGCGATGTCCGCGCTGCTCGCAGCAAGCGTGTCCCGCACGGCGCGCAAATTCGTCGGGTCGAGCAGAGGCAGGTCTCCCTGAAGGTTGATGACCACGTCAAACGTGCCTTGGGGATCAAACGCCTCAACCGCAGCAAAAACACGATCCGTCCCCGAGGGCAGCGCAGGATCGGTCATGACCGCGATACCGCCTTCCGCGCGCAGCGTGTTTGCGATCTCGTCGTCGCCGGCGGCTACGACGACCGGTCCTATATCGGCGGCGACGGCGGAACGCCAAACGCGCACAATCATCGGCACGCCTGCAATCTCCGCGAGCGGTTTTCCGGGCAGGCGCGTCGACGCCATGCGCGCGGGAATGACGATGATGCAGTTCAACAGCGATGCTCCCCAGGTTCTCTCAATTTATGCGACGCTTCGCCGCAATGACGCTAGGGGACCGAAAGGTAATGTCGCGCGCCTGTTCGGGGAGACGGGCGCGCGGGCAACGCGCCTTACCCTCCAGCAGACTCACCGTTCGACAGACTCAGGGTGAGGCGTTTATCGCTGGCCTTCGTGCTGAGTCTGTCCGTCGGCGCGAAAGCGCCGGCGGGTCAACCAATTTCTTTTCGGTCCGCATAGCGTTAGGCGAAGCGGAAACAGGAGCCAGGACCTTATGGATTCCTTCGAGTGGAACAAGATTGCTGGCGCTGTTCTGGGCACGCTCCTGTTCGTCGTCGCGGTGAAGATCGCGAGCGAAATGATCTTCGAAGTTCCCATGCCGCTCAAACCCGGTTACGTCGTGCAGGGTGTGCCGGCGGCATCCTCGGGGTCCGCCTCGGCAACACCCGCCGAGGAGCCACTGCCCGATTTCGGCACCGCCCTTGCGAAAGCCGATGTGGCCAAAGGCCAGCAGATTTCACACGATTGTTTGCAATGCCATGATCTGAGCAAAGGCGGCCCGGACAAGATTGGCCCCAATCTTTGGGGAATCGTCGGGCGGGCACGAGCCTCGCGATCAAGCTACAGCTATTCGTCCGCGATGTCCTCGAGCCATGATCCCTGGACGTTCGAAAAGCTCTTTCGCTACCTGAAATCCCCACAGATGGTTGTTCCGGGAACGAAAATGACCTTCGCGGGACTCCCCAGCGCGCAAGACCGGATCGACTTGATCGCCTGGTTGCGTACGCAGTCCGATTCGCCCGTACCGATACCGCCGCCGGCCCCGGCGGGGGCGGCCAAAACGCCAGCTGGCGGAAAGGCCACCCCGGCAGCAGGCGGAAAAACGCCGCCTGCTGCAACCGGAACACCCCCGGCCGCCCCGGCAACAGCGACTCCCGCCAACGCGGCCGCGCCTGCAGCACCGCCGGCGAAGGGAGCACCCGCCAACCTTCCTCCGAAGAAGCCCGGATAGCGCGCCCGAAAATTTTGCACGCCGAGGCGCGGAGCCGCGGAGAAAATGTATCCGATACAGTGACGCCGAGACGGTCATTGCGCGGGCGATTTCTTCCTCCCGGTTCCCCACTGCTTCACTGAGTCGCGGTGAATCTTTTTTCCGCGGCTCCGCGCCTCCGCGTGCCATCCCTTCCTGCACGCTTGACCCGCTGTGCAATCGCCGGATACCGCTCCGAAATCAAAGCGTACAAAGCGCGCGCGGCATTGGCTTCGGCACCCTTCGGCCGGCCGGGACGTGGACGATCCGTCCAGGCTGGAATGTCGATGTGAACCCATGTACGGGCGCGATCGACAAAACGGTTCAGAAACAGGGCTGCGGTAATGGCGCCGGCGAGATTGTAGTCGGGAACATTGTTCAGATCCGCAATCGGGCTTGTCAGCGTCTTTTCGTAACCGCGCCATAGCGGCAGCCGCCAGAGGGGGTCGTGTACGTCTGTGGCATGGCGCGCAAGGTCCGCAGCGAAGGCCTCGTCGTCGGTGAAGAAAGGCGGCAGTTCCATACCGGTCGCTGCGCGGGCAGCGCCTGTCAGCGTCGCAATATCGATGAGAAGCTCGGGCTGTTCGGAGTCGGCTTCCGCGAGCGCGTCCGCCAGCACAAGCCGCCCCTCCGCATCGGTGTTGCCGATTTCGACCGTGAGCCCTTTGCGGCTGCGAAAAACGTCGCCCGGTCGATACGCACGGCCGGAGATGGCATTTTCGACGGCCGGAACCAGTACACGCAGCCGCACCGGCAGTTTGGCGTCCATGATCATGTGCGCAAGCCCAAGCACGACAGCAGCGCCGCCCATATCCTTTTTCATTGTCAGCATGCCGCCGGCGGTCTTGATATCGAGACCTCCGGAATCAAAACACACGCCCTTGCCCACGAGCGTGACCCGCGGCGCCTGTGCAGCACCCCATTTTATGTCGATGAGACGCGGCGCACGATCGGAGGCGCGCCCGACGGCATGAACCAGCGGATAATTGTGCTTGAGAAGCGCATCGCTCTCGATCACCGCAATCCTTGCGCCGTGTCGGCGTGCAAGGTCCGAAGCCGCGGCGGCGAGCTCCGCCGGCCCCATGTCGTTGGACGGTGTGTTGATGAGATCGCGGGCAAGGAAAACGCCCTCTGCCATCCGGCTCGCTTCCGCGAAATCCCGATCATCGGTCACCGCAAGTTTCGCCGCACGTTTGCCCTGTTTCCGGTAACGGTCGAAGCTGTACGTTCCCAACAGCCAGGCCAGGATCGCGGTCTTGCCCGAATAGCCTTCCGGCACATCGCGATACGCATAGGTGCCCTCGGGCAGCGATTCGGAAAACGCCGCCAGCGCCAGGGGATCGCGCTCGTCTCCAAGGCCGAGCACGGCAAAGGCTATGTCGGTGCTGCGTGAAGGCACGAGCCGCAGCTCTCCCGCTTTGCCCGTAAAACCCGTCTCGCGCAGCCATTTCGCATCGCGCGGGTCTTGTGCGGCAAGCCACGTCTTCAACTGCGGCGGCCGGATGGCATCGAGCGGCGCACCTTTTGCGCGCTTCACAAGGCTGGCATGCATGGAGTGTCCTTCCCGAAGAGAGCGAACGAACCTACGAATAATCGGCTCACCCTTCGACAGGCTCAGGGTGAGGATCTCTTACTAATCCGTCATGCCGTGCCTGTCGAAGCATGAGCGCGAATTGGAGCGACACCTTGTACCGTCTCATTGTCGGCACCAAGAACTGGTCAAGCTGGAGCTTGAGGCCATATCTGGCCATTCGTGCGACGGGCGCGCCGTTCGAGGAAATCACGATCGCGCTGCGCCGTGCGGACACGCGCGCGCAAATTCGTCGGCTCACGCCGTCCCACAGGGTGCCGGTCCTTTTCGTAACGGAGGGCGAGCGCGAGTTCGCAGTGTTCGACAGCCTCGCGATTTGCGAAGCACTGGCCGAGCGGCATCCGGAAGCGGGGCTGTGGCCTGTCGATCCGTCAGCGCGCGCGAGGGCACGTTCGATCAGCGCCGCGATGCATTCCGGTTTTGCGCCGCTGCGCGAAACGCTGTCCATGGAATTTGCCCGCCGGCTCCCGACACCGCCGCTCGGCAATACCGTTCTCGCAGACATCGAAGAAATCACCGGCTATTGGCAGGAGGCTCTCGACGCGCGTCACGGACAGGGAGAATTCCTGTTCGGCCGTTTCTCCATTGCCGACTGCATGTACGCGCCGGTCGTTTCCCGCTTCCGCACCTACGGAATATCACTTCCCGCGCCGCTTCAGGAGTATTGCGATCTGATATGGGGACTTCCGGCGATGCAGGACTGGTTGAGCGCTGCCGAAGCCGAGGTGAGGGACGGTCTGCTGGCCCCCGCCACCTGAGGTCGGCAACGACCGCATCGTCCGCGGCGTTTGCACGATCCGCCTGCCTCGTCGTGGCCCTTCTTAAGGGGAATTAAGGTCCGGCGCACCCGCGGCTTAAGGGAATATTGACCAGAAGAACGCATTGTCGGGGCTCGGAATCCAACACCGGGACCATCCCATGACCCGCGCCGCAGCGATGACCGTCGTATCCGCGCTTTGCCTGTTCTGGACAGCCGGTTGCGCCAGCACCAGCGCGCCGGGATCCAACGCGGCCCCGACTGCGAGCAAAACCGCCAATGTCGCACCGGACGCGGCAAACCTCGCGCCGGATGCGCAGGCGAACCTCATGCCGGACGCGCGTGACGATGTTGCCACGCTGGCCAAAACGCTTCCGGGTTCGGTCGACGGCGAGATTCGCCGCGCGGAGCTCCTTCGCGCCAAGGGCGACTACGACGAAGCCGCGCGTTCGTTCGCGCAACTCCTGCTTGTCGAGCCCGACGACGCCCGAATCGTCGGCGCATACGGAAAGGTTCTGGAGCAACAGGGCCACTCCAAGGAAGCGCTGCCGTTCCTGAAGCGCGCCGTCCAGCTCTCGCCGAATGATTGGACCGTCCAGTCGGCACTTGGTGTCGCCTACGACCAGGTTGACGATCATGTGAGCGCCAAGGCTGCCTACGAACGGGCTCTGGTGTTGAAGCCCGGAGAGGGATCTGTCCTCAACAATTACGCCGTTTCGCGCATGCTCGCCGGCGATTATGCGGGAGCCAAGCGCCTGCTCGCGCAGGCGCAGGCGAACGGCGCGTCCAATCCCAAAGTCGCGGGCAATCTCGAGAAACTCGCCACGTTGGCGCCCCAACCCGCGCCACAGCAAATTCCGGCGTCAGCCACGCCGCAGGCATCCGCCGCGCCGCAGGCGTCCGCCGCGTTGCTTGTACACGCTTCTGCGTCCTCCGGCACGGCGAAAACCAATCCGGTGATGGCCGCTACGCTACAGGTTCCGCATGCGTCTCCCGCTGCCCCGGCGAAGGATGTCCATTCCACGCCGACGGTACGCGTCGCGGTCGGCGCCCCCAAGGCGCTCGGTGGACAGGTGGTGATGCAGCGCGTCCCGACCGATCCTCTGGCGGGCCCCGTACATCACCCGGTCGTGCCGAAACTGGCCAGCGACGTGAAAAAGCAGCCACCGCCGGCCGCAAAGAAAGCACCGGCAGAAACCCCCTCGCTCCGCACCGCTGCGGACACGAATTGACTGCTTTCCAGGCCGCCGGCAACAACGTACTGCACCTGCCAGGCCGATTCGTGCACCACTTCGTTTGAATTGCGCCTCGCGCCGCCTGGCAGGAATCGACGTGCGATCCCTCCTTCCGAAAGGGCAGAGGTCACCCAGGGTCGCGACGGGCGCAGAAGAAACGCCCGGTACCAGCAGGGAAGCCGTCCGGACGGAATTAGCCGCCCGCGATCCAATTGAATCGGATCATGCGCTGGCGAAAGAACCAACAAGAAGAGCTATTGGGCGCATCCGGTGAGCACTGTCCTAAGTTGAATTTTCGAAGGCATCCAACCGCTCAAAGGCGTCGCGGAGGCGTTCGGGCTGAAACTTGAAATAGCGGCGCCCGTGAGCACGCACTTCCGAGTCCATTTCGCCTTTGTGCGCAGCGCGCCCAATTGAAGCGCTCGATCTTCATCTCAATCTCTCGGGGGAGATTGTCTTGGTCCGTCATTACCGGCTCGTTTGATCGACCAATCTTCCGGCGTCCACAGCCTGTCGGATCTGCCTGACCTGCCTTCGCGCCGTTGGCGGTTCTGTTTTTTCGTGTCTGCAGAAGCGCGTGTCTGCCTGCGTGCCGCTTGAGCCGGTGCGCGGCCGAATTACATCTTCACGTGCATGATGTTCATGATGGCCGGGCCCATGATGACCACGAACAGGCACGGCAGGAAGAAAATCAGCATCGGCACCGTCAGCTTGGGCGACAGCGCCGCAGCCTTCTTCTCCGCTTCCAGCATGCGCTGTTCGCGATTCTCGTGCGCGGTGACGCGCAGCGCCGTGCCGACGGGTGTACCGTACTTTTCCGCCTGGTTGACGGCGGCGGCAACGGCGCGCACGCCCGAATGTCCGCAGCGCTTCGCGAGGTTGTCGTAGGCGAGCCTGCGATCGGGGAGGTACGAGAGTTCGGCCGTGGTGAGGGCAAGCTCCTCAGCCAGTTCGGGAGATTGCGAGCCCACTTCCGAAGACACGCGCTGGAACGCAGCTTCGATCGACATGCCGGCTTCGACGCAGATCAGCATGAGGTCGAGCGCGTCCGGAAAGGCCCGCATGATCGACGCCTGCCGCTTCGACGTGCGGTTCGAGAGGAAAAGATCCGGCAGATAGAATCCCGCAAGGCCGGCGCCCAGCGCCGCGTTGACTTTCAGGAACGCCGACCATTTGAAATGGGAGAGGAGGAACAGGAAGATCAGCGCCACGACGAAGACGATGAAGGGCATGACAAAACGGAAGAACACGAAGGTGACGAGCGCACCCTGGCCGCGATAGCCTGCGCGCGCCAGTCGTTCGCGCGTTTCCTCGGCGTCGACAATGTGCGAGAGCCGGAGCTTCTCCACCGTCTGTTTGACGAACGACAGGGGTTCCTGGCGCAAACCCCCACGCTGTTTCAACGCCGCGTGGTGCTTGCGGCGCAGCTCTTCGCGCCGCTGTGCGACGGCTTTCATGCGTGAGCCGAGCGCATTGCGCTCGAGGAACGGGACACCGAGCGTCATGATGGTGGCGAACGCGAGTACTGCGGACAGCAGCGTTATGTCGAACCGCGCGTCGAAAAAGACATTGAAAATACCGACGTCCATCGTTCCCGCCTAGTGTTTGAAGGAAATCATCTTCTTCATGATGAAAATGCCCATCGACATCCAGATGACGCACCCCACCAGGAGCATGTTGCCTATTCGCGTGGTGAACAACGGCGTGATGTAGGTCGGCGTGGTGAAATACACCATCAGCGTAACCGCCGGTGGCAGGCAACCAATGATCATTGCCGATGCCTTGGCTTCCGATGACAGCGCCCTGATCTTTCCCTGCATCCGCTTGCGGTCGCGCAGGACCGCGGAAAGATTTCCGAGCGCCTCCGACAGATTGCCGCCGGATTTCAGCTGTACGGTCATCACGATCGCAAAGAAGTTCACCTCCGGCGTCGGCATGTTGTCGAACATCCGTTGCAGGCCCTGGTCGAGGGGGACGCCGACCTTGAGGCCTTCGCAGAGATTGGCGAATTCGCTCTGCACCGGCTCGGGGATTTCTCGCGCAACGATCTTGAGCGCCTCGTTCACCGGCAGGCCCGACTTGACGCTGCGCACGATGACGTCGATGGCGTTGGCGAACTCGTTGGTGAATTTCTTCTGCCGGCGCTTCCTCAAGAAATGCAGGGCCCAGCGCGGGAATCCCAGACCGACCGTAAACGGCGCCAGCAGAAATACCATCGGCGATTGCCGCGTGATCAGACAGCAGAGTGCGGTTACTCCCGCAACGCCGCCACAGAGGATCCAGAAGGCCCGCGGCGACATTCGCAGACCGGCCTGCGCGATCTGCTTCTTCAGGGACGGACGTTGCTTGCGTTCGCTCTGCTTCGTCTCGAGATCCTTCAGCAGCGTCTGAATCGATTTGCGCCGCTGCTGTCCCTGCAACGCCGCGGTCCGCGCGGCCTGAATCGACCCAACCGAAGTTGGCCGCGCCGCGGCCGCCATGCGTTTCTTCGTCGCGCCGGACGGGCCCGAGAAGGCAAGCGCTGCCCCACCCAGGGCGCCGAAAAGGAGTACCGCGGTCAGAACTACATAGAAGGCGCTCATGCGCGGTCCTTATTGCTGGAGCACATCGAGACACTCGGCCAGTTCGCGTTCGAGGCCGAAATAGCGCGCGCGTTCCCAGAATGTCGGGCGAACGATTCCCGTCCCCATATGGCGCCCAACGATGCGGCCTGATTCATCGTCACCGCTGATTTCGTAACTGAGCAGATCCTGGGTGATGATGACTTCGCCTTCTGTACCGACGACTTCGGTGACCTTGGTGATGCGGCGCGAGCCGTCGCGCATGCGCTCGGCCTGAATGATCACGTCGATCGACCCCACGATCATTTCGCGGATTGTCTTCACCGGCAGCTGGAAGCCGCCCATGGTGATCATCGACTCGAGACGCGACATTGCTTCGCGCGGGGAGTTCGCGTGCAGCGTGCCCATCGATCCGTCGTGGCCGGTGTTCATGGCCTGAAGCAGGTCGAACGCTTCCGGTCCGCGTACCTCGCCCACGATGATGCGCTCGGGACGCATGCGCAGGCAGTTTCGCACCAGATCCCGCATGGTGATCTGCCCCTGGCCTTCCAGATTCGGTGGCCGTGTCTCGAGGCGAACCACGTGAGGCTGCTGAAGCTGAAGTTCCGCCGCGTCCTCGCAGGTGATAATGCGCTCTTCCGTGTCGATATACGCAGTCATGCAGTTGAGGAGCGTCGTCTTTCCGGAGCCCGTACCGCCGGAAATGAGAACGTTGCACCGCGACCGGCCGATGACGCCCAGAAGTCGCGCGCCGGGCGGATTGATCGAACCGAAGCGCACGAGATCTTCGAGCGTCAGCTTGTCCTTGCGGAATTTTCGGATGGTCAGTGACGGACCATCGAGGGACAGTGGCGGCGCAATGACGTTGACGCGGCTGCCGTCGAGGAGGCGCGCGTCGCATATGGGCGAGCTCTCGTCGACGCGACGGCCGACCTGACTGACGATGCGCTGACAGATGTTCATCAGCTGTGCATTGTCGCGGAAACGAATGGGTGTCAGTTGCACCCTGCCGCCGACTTCGATGAAGACCCGGCCGGCGCCGTTGACCATGATGTCGGCGATGTCGTCGCGCGCCAGCAATGGCTCGAGCGGCCCATAACCGAGCACGTCGTTGCAGATGTCCTGCAGCAGTTCTTCCTGCTCGGCGATCGACATGACGACCGCTTTGATCGACACGATCTCGTTGACGATATCGCGGATCTCTTCGCGCGCCGAATCCGGATCGAGCTGTGCGAGCTGCGCGAGGTCTATCGTGTCGATCAACGCGCCGAAAATTGTACTCTTGATCTGGTAATAATCGTCGGAGCGCGATTCCGATACCGGCGGAGGCAGCGGCTTGGACGCCATCGGCGCGAGCGCCGGACGCGGCGGCGCGACGCTGCTCGCGACCTCTCCGGTCTGGGAAGGCGTGGCGGCCGAGCGGAGCGCTGCCGGTTCCGTACGCATGACGAGCGGCGCAGGCTTTTCGGCCGTGTTGGCGCGCTTTCCGAACATCTATCAGATCCTGCTCACTGCGACTTCCGGCCGCTGAGAAGCGAGAGGAAAGGCAACACGCTTTTCGGCGTGCTTTCCTGCGGCCTTCGTCCGGTTACGATCTCGGCGAGTCTTGCAATGCTTTCGCCTGCCTGCGACTTCGGCTGCGTCTCGGCAACCATCTGGCCGTGATTTGCGGCGGTGCCGAAATGTTGCGGTTCGAACGGCAAGGTGACCGTCGGATCGATTCCCATCGCGGAAGCGAACTCCTTCACCGGAATCTCTGGCCGCTTCGGAATGCCCACCTGGTTGAGCACCAGGCGCGGCGGCGCGTCGTTTGCGCGATTCTGTTTCAGGAGGTCGTAGAGGGCCTTGCCGTTGCGCAGGCTTCCAAGACAGGGCGCGGCGACAATCACGATGTCGTCGGCAGCGAGCAGAGTCTGTCGGACCCACGGCGTCCACACATGGGGCAGATCGACGATAACGCAGGGCGAGATCTGCCGCACGGCATCGATGACCGCTTCATAGGCAGCAGGGTTGGCGTCGTAGCCGCGCTCCAGCAGCGTCGGAGACGGGAACAGCGACAGGCGGTCGCTGACTTTGACCAGGACCCGATCGAGGAAGGTGTCGTCGAGCCGTTCCGGCGACGCGAGGGCGTCCGCCACCGTCTGCGTCGGCTCCTCGTTGAAATCCAGACTGAGCGTACCGAACGGCAAATCGAAATCGATGACCGTCGTGTGGATCTTCAACCGCTCCGCGACGTACCATCCCACATTGTGGGCCAGGGTCGAGGATCCTGCGCCGCCGCGGGCGCTGACAAACGCGACGACGCGGCCAATGGGCTGCGTTTCACGATCGACGTACAGGGAGGAGATCGTCTCGGTCAGCGAAGTCGGGTTGAGGGGGGCGACCAGATACTCGCTCACCCCGCGTTTCATTAGCTCTCGATACAGTTCCACGTCATTGACACGGCCGACGACGACGACCTTGGTGGCCGGGTCACAGACGTCGGCGAGACGTTCAACGTCCTCAAGGGCCGCCTTGCCCTGCAGCTTCGTTTCGACGATGAGCAGGTTCGGCGTGACCTGACCCTGAAAATGCTGGACGGCCGCGTCCATTCCGCCAAGCTGTACGTCGACATGCGCCTTCGAGAGCCGGCGGTCGGCGGCCGCGCGCTGAAGCGCGGCACCCGTGTCGGGGAATTCGCAATACGCGGCGATCGAGATTCGCGGGACGGGCCGTTCGTGCGGCGCCGCACCGAACGGCTCCTCGCCATTGCCGGGTTTTCCAACCGCCAGTGCCTGAGACATCGGATTCTCCGTTTGTTATTGACCGCCGCCGCTGCCGCCGCCCACATCGGACAGTGAGGCAGACTGCGACGTGTTCTTCGCCTGGCCGGTAGTTTGTGCCTTTTCGTAGGAGCCCACGACCGTCTCGCGCCGAGTCGCATCGCTCGGTCCCATGCCACGCGGCGCGGCCAGATCGCGCGGGTCGGAGACCATGGCGGCGAGGTTGTGCTGATTGGAGCAGCCGAAATCCGGCAGCGGCAAGTTCGCAAAGTTGTCGTGCGCGTCCTGGCTCCAGTTTCCGCAGGCATCTGTACGGGCTTCGTATGCGATGTAACCGATCTCGACGCGCGTATCGCCATTGGCGGAATCATGCGTACCGACGAGAATGCGCGAACGCGGCACGCCCATATGGACGAGTTCGTCGCCCAGATACGCCAGCGCGTCGGAAGAACTCGGTCCGCGCGGTGCCGTAATGCTGATTTGGCCGTCGCCGCGCGCGAGATAGTCGTCGACGAAGGCGGACAGGTTGGAGCTGTCTTCCGGGCTGAGCCCCGCGGCCGGATCGGAAAAAGCGACGCGGATGGCCTGGTAGTGCGGCGCAACCGTGATCGGATGATTCCGCAAGCCGTCCGCAAACACGGGTCGGTCGTCGCTGCTGGGGGACGCGCAGCTGCCGGCGAGGAGTACGGCAGCCACCGCGGCGGCTCGAAGAAGGTTCTTGCGCAACTGATGCTGCGGGACCTGTTGCTGATTGCCGAAGCTGGTCATGTCTGTCACTCCACGATGAAGCCGGCTTTGCCGTCGGCTGCTGATTTGATCCCGTTTGGATCGTTCACGTAATGCGCGTTCATGTTTCCGAGGAGGTCCTGCTGCGCATCATTCGCCGGAATGAATCCATCGGTCGGTCCTGCAAGTTTGGACTCATGCGTGGGATCCACGAGGTAGGCGCTGCAGATCACCACGAGCTCGGTTTCATCGTTTTGCCAGTCGCGGCTGCGGAAGAGCGCACCCAGTACCGGCATCTGTCCGAGACCCGGAAATTCCGAATAGACCTGCTTGGTCGTGTGTTGCAGCAGTCCTGCGATCGAGAAGCTTCCGCCCGACGGCAGTTCGATCGTCGTTTCCGCGCGTCGGACCGCCAGCGCAGGAACAGTCAGCGAAGCGACATTCACCGTCTGTCCGTTGACGACCGTTGTACCGCCGGCCTGCACGAACGCGCCTTCGTTTGTCAGCTCACTGACCTCCGTGGAAACCTGCAGGGAAATGCGGTTTTCGCTGAGCACCACCGGAGTGAAGGCAAGCGAGACGCCGAAGGTCTTGAACTCGACCGTCACGTTTCCGTACAGATCGCGCGAGACCGGGACCGGGAATTCACCGCCGGCGAGAAACTTCGCAGTTTCACCTGACACGGCAGTCAGATTCGGCTCGGCCAGCGTGTGGTCGAGCCCGACCTGGTCCAGCGCGTTGAGAATGCCCTGGATGTTGTTGGGGCCGCCCCCGATCTGACCGCTGGGTGAGTAAACGTTGCCGACCTGCGCGCCGGATGCGGCGGAAAGGACTTGTCCCAACCCGAACGGATTGGATGTGGCCGCCACGATCGGGACGCCGGCAGTCGTGAAGGCGCTCGTCAGATTGACGCCGAGCTGCTTGGCGATATTTCGCTGAATTTCCGATACGCGAACCTTGATCAGCACCTGCTCGCGGCCCTTGACCTTGAGCATGTTCACGACCCTGGTCGGATCGGCGGCTCCTTTGTCAGTCGCAAAGCGCGCTGCCAGATCCTGGGCTCGTGTTGCCTCCTGCGCGCTTCCGACCGTGCCGGTCAGCACCAGATTGTCGTTGAGCGCGGTGACCTTGATATCCGAGCCGGGGAAATTTGTGTGCATCAATGAGGTGATCCCCGCAACGTCACGTTCTACGGAGATATCGAGCGAGAGGACCTGGTGACCGGCGGCATCGAAGAAAAAGGCGTTCGTCTGTCCAGTTTTCATGCCCAGCAGGTACACGCGCCGCGACGTCCGCACGACCGCATCCACGACACCTGGGTTTGAAACGAGGACGTCGCGCGCATCGGTGTCGAGTTGCACGATGGCGGCCTTGTCGAGCGCCAGCGTGAGATGCTGATGGGCCGCTCCTGCGCCACGCGCCGACACGTTGATCACACGAGCGTCTGCCGGCTCTGGACGTGGCGCGCCTGCGCCGGATGGCAACGAGGCGAGCACTGCTGCGAGAGCGGCGGCGATAGTCAGAATGGGTCTGCGCATGTTCTACTCCTTCCGATCGGCCGCCGAGCCGACAGCAGCCGGGCGGTCGACGCCGTAGCGGATGATGTCGATATCGTCTCCGGCGGAGTCTTTCTTGGGTTTTTTGGTTTCGGTGCTCGCGGTTTCCTTGTCACCGAGAGGCCGGAGCGCGAGCGACAATGTTCCGCTGGCGCGGGCATGCTCGATCAGTTCCACCTGGTCGGGCGACAGCTCGAGCGTTGCCGTCCGTCCCACGACGGTCTTGGAATCCTTGGGGTCGTAGGTTTGGTCGACCGCGAGTACGCGCACATCGTTCAGGATGGTGCTGGTGCGAAAGCGGTTTGCAGTCGAGCCCGGCACCGACGCCGTGCAGAGAACATCCACGTGATCGTTCGGCAGGATGAATCCGCCGGCACTGGTGTCGGCCGTAACCAGAATCGAGACAGCCCGCATGCCTGGCGTCAGCTGCGACGCGAGAAATCCGGCGCTATCGGCATGGGCGATCTTTGTAGCCGTCATGGGCTCGCCTGCTACCATGTGCGTGCGTACAACTGCGCCTTGCGTGAACTTGGCCGCGTCCGGCGCCGTTACCCGCGTAACGTAGCTGGGGTCGACTGATGTTTTCGGCCATTGCTCCCAGCGCACCGAGGCGGGTGTAAGCTGGGCTCCCGGCGTAAGGTCGCTCGCGGCGACCAGAACGTCGTTCATCACGATCTGTGGTTGGGGTGCAGCTGCTGTTGGCGACGTCCCGCCGCCCAGGATGCTTCGTGCGAGCAGGGCCACAGCCCCGGCCGCAATAGCCGCGACGGCTAGTACAATAATACGTGTTCTGTCCATGGGATTTGAGCTCCTCGACGCCCGATCCCAACACAAAACCTTTTAGAGAATGCTTAATGTCCGGCTGCCGGATACAAAAACGGAGTCGCGTAACCTGTAACCATGTGATTTGCGGCCGTTTTTCGAAAATTTTTTCGGCAGAGCATCCGTCGGCGAATGATCCTTAACGCCGCGTCAACGCGATACCCGATAATCACTGCGTCTCGTGTCAGATGTGGGCCGCCATGAACCCGACCACCGGATTCGCCGACACCGCTGCAACAAACGGAGCAGCCTGATGTCCGATCTCGTTCACTCGGCCCGATTGCCGGGCGAATCCCTCGATCTCGCGAAGCTCGCGACACTGGAACAACGCGGAGGTGCCACGCATCCGACGCAGACCGCAAGCGGTGCGCCGCTGGATTTCGGCAAAGTCATGTCGATGTTGGCCTGCGCCATGGCGCTCGCCTACGTCGCGTATCTGGGCATAATGTATCGTTCGCATGACTGGATCCTGGACGTACACGGCCGGCCGTCCATCACCGACTTTCTGGTCTTCTGGCTGGCCGGCAAAACGGCGCTGCACGGAGCTGGGGCGGCCGCGTACGATCCCGCCATTCAACACGCCATGCAGTCTGCCGCGGCAGGTCATCCCTTCACGGGGCAGCTTCCCTGGCGCTACTCGCCGATCTTCTTCTTCATTGTTGCCCCCCTTGCCGTCGTGCCCTATCTGCCGGCGTTCATCATCTGGGTTTCTGGCTCCCTCGCCGCGCTGGGAACTGCGCTTTGGCGAATTGCACGGTCGCCAGCCGGCATGTTGCTGGCGTGGAGCACGCCAGCCGTCTTCATCAATTCGATATGCGGCCAGAATGGGCCTTTGACCGCCGCTCTGCTCGGCGGTGCTCTGTTATGTCTCGAGAAACGGCCCGTCCTGAGCGGAATCTTCATGGCGCTTCTGACGTACAAACCCCAGTTCGGCATCCTGTTGCCGGCCGTGCTCATCGTTGGCGGACATTGGCGGGCCCTTATCGCCGCCACGCTGGCCTGCGTGGCGGTCACTCTGGCGAGTTGCCTGGTTTTCGGGTTTGACTCGCTTCGTGCGTTCCTGCACTTCCTGCCGATTACATCGAACACGCTTCTCATCCACGGCGAGAACGGTTTCAACAAAATACAGACCCTCTACGGCCTGATGCGCTGGCTTCATTTCGGCAATGCGGCTGGCTGGATCGCGCAAAGCATCGTTGGCACCGCGGCTGCGGCGGCGTGTCTGTGGTTGTGGAAACGGGATGTGCCCTATTCGCTCAAGGCTGCGGGCCTGGCGTCAGCCGTTCTGCTCGCCACGCCGCATCTCTTTCCCTACGACTTCGCCGTGCTGATGGTCTCCTTCGCATTCCTCTATCGTCATCGCGCCTTCGACAATCTGGAAATCGTCGGGATTACGGTCGCAAACTTCTGCATTGGCGCATTCCTCTTCTTTCCGACGCCAATCGGATTGGTTGCGATAGCCGTAACGGTCGCCCTCATCACCCGCCGCGTTTTCCAGGCAGACGCGCAACGAAAAACCCCGGTCATCGCCTGCGCGTAGCGGTCGTTTGGTTCGGATTTGAATCGGCTGCGCTATTGACGAGAGTGCGGCGCTGCGGCGGCAAAAGATTCACGCGGAGCCGCGGAATTTTGTGCCTTGGCGGTTCAATCTTTTTCTCCGTATCTCCGCCTTCGCGGAGACAATTCCGGGGCGCCTCGCGCCTCAGTGTTTCGCGAGTGCTTTCGCACTTCGCAGATGTCGGTGCCGGCAATGCAGTGACCATGATGACCAATAAACAAGCCGATTGTTTCTCCGTTTAGACTCCATGAGGTCGGTCGTGCGCCTCAAGGCGTTTCTCATGCGTTAATTCAATTGGGGCATACCTTGCCGAGTGACGGCGAAAAGATTCCTCGGCCTCGACGGCTTGCGCGGCGTGTGCGCATTGACGGTGCTATTCTATCATTGCAACTATCTCTTTGGCGGGGGAACGTTCTTTCCACACGGCTATCTGGCCGTGGACGTGTTTTTTGTACTCAGCGGTTTCGTCATTTCCCTCACTTACGAGGACAAGCTAAGGCGGGGATGTGGCACGCGGCGCTTCCTGTTGAACCGTGCACGTCGCCTTTTTCCGACCTATTGGTTCGGGGCGGTGATAAACATCGGCTTGTTCATTGCCATGGCGACGGCTGGCTACTTTGCCGCGAAAGACGCGCCATGGATGATCTGGATTTTTATCCCCGCCACTACCCTCCTGCTGATACCGGACTACATCACACCGGACGGTTTCGTATATCCCGCGATGGACAGCGTTGCGTGGTCTCTGTTTGCGGAGTGGGTGGCATATTTTGCGTATTCCGCGGGTGCATTCCGATGGAAAACTCCGTGGCTTTTCGTCGTCGCTGCGGCCGGATGGGGAACGATGGCTTTTGTTTGCATTCATTCGGGCACGGCATGGGACGGCGGCCAAGGTCGCTCCACGCTTCTCACAATCGGTGTGCTGCGCTGTCTCCCTGCTTTTGCTGCCGGCGTTGTCATATATCGGATTCACAGACATCCACTATTTGGATGGCTTCCGGTGATCACACCGGAGATACTTCTGTTGTTCTGGTTCATTGCCGCAATGATTCCAGGCAGCAGTCCAAGGCCCATCGTGGACATCCTGATTGTCATTGCGTTTTCGCCGTTGCTGGTCTGCCTGCTTGTTCGATCCGAGCAAAAAGCTCCAGCCTTTTGCGCGCCGCTTGGGGAACTTTCGTACCCGTTGTACGTGGCACACCCCGGATTGATCATGCTCGCGGTCTACACGCCCGTTTTTGGGGAGCGGTGGCCAAGCCCGCTTCATGCGACAATTCTGACTCTGTGCTGCGTGTTACTCTCCGTCGGCATCGCGGCTGTGGTGCGCCGATTATCGAGAGAGCGCGGCGCACACGGACACGCAATTGCACGTGTCGTTTCCCGTCCGCCGACCGAAAGCCTGGATATTGCCTGGCAGCAATCGCCAGCCCCGGGCCCGGATGGCCTGCTTTCGTAGCGCATCCAAAATGTTCCGCTGCGGGACTTCCAGGTTTGTAAGAAGCGGAATTCGGACCCTACCGTGGCGGCGTTACCACGACCGAGCTGGTAGTCATCTATAAGAGATCTCGAACCGACCATAGTGTGACGCTTTAGGAGTTGGAGAAGCCCGGCGGATTTGCACGGCCTCTCGGATCGTGGGTGCACGGACCAGGAATAAAACAGAGGCCGTAACAGCCGAAGGCATTTGAATGCCAGAGTATCGGACTTTCATGTGCTGGCGCCTCCCGACATGCTGGCGAGCGCAGGCCGACGTCGTGGATGAGTAAGGACTTAAACGAACAGGCTGGCGTGAAACAGACCGGCGTAGGGTTGAAACACCGCCGTCTGGGGCATCACCACAAACGCGCCGGTAGCAAGTGCGACGCCGTAGGGAACCCCGGATCGGTGATCGTGCAAACGAGCGAGCCACCCTTGTCTCGCAAGGAATTGTGGCAAAGGAAGCCACCGAAAGGCGAGCAACAGGATCGTAAGCGCACCGCCGAACAAAGACGCGATCACCGCATATTCGAAGATATCCGGAAAGCCGAACCACAATGCGACACAGGCAAAGAGCTTTGCATCCCCGCCGCCCACCAGACCCGTGGCGAAAAGCGCAAAGCCGATCGCGAGTCCGATTGCGGCGGCGCTGAGGTGCCAGCCCAGCACTGCCATCGGCATCTTCGTGAAGAGGGCAAACATGAGGAATCCTGCAAGCAAAATTGCCTGGAGGAAATTGGGAATCGTGAAGCTTGCAAGATCCCAGCCGGCTGCGGCTATCAGAACGGCCGGTACAAGGATAAGTACAACGAATTCCGGTATCATCCGATTACCCCCTCTTGATTCTTCCGTCCGAAACACAACGGCCGCCACGAGGGCGGCCGCTGCTTCTTCGACACTGTCGACGCGTCGCTATTACAGCGAGGTCGCAACGTTGCTGAAGGTCGTGCTCAGGTTCGAGCCAACCGTGGTAACGGCGCCGATGATCACGACTGCGATAAGAGCCGCGATGAGACCGTATTCAATCGCGGTCACGCCGGACTCGTCACTGACAAAGCGAGAAAGAAGGTTCTTCATTGAAGTCTCCGTTAGATTGACACCCGTCCAGCCAGTGCCGATCGTTTCGCAGCGGCCCCAACGCATGGACACGGCGCCACTCTACGGATCGCTTCCTAACAACGATTTAATAGAGCGGGCCAAAGAAGAAAAAAACTTGCTCCATTTTGATACAGAACGGCGCTTGAATGTACGTTGAAGCGCGAAAACGCGCCGATCAGCGCAGTCCCCGCCACGTGATCTGGGAAGTGGCTGCATAATTCCAGACGGCGCCGATCAGCACGCCGGACAGTCCCGCAAGCCACCAGGAATGGTGCAGGGCGAACAGATAATCCGCAATGCCGATATTGCCGACTGCGCCCACGCCGCACACGAAGCAGAAGGTAAGAAATCCGACCACCATTCGCCATCCCGAAAGGCGCTTGTCGCGAAACGTCAGGGCATTGTTCAGCAGGAAATTGCCCGTCATCGCAGCTGCCGCGGCGCTTGCCTGTGAAACGGCAAAGCTCAAGCCTAGCCCTTTCAGCAACAACGTCAGCACTATCATGTGTACCAATGTTCCGACCGCGCCCACGATCGAAAACGCGACGAAGCGAACCGGCACAACGTGACCGACAGCCTTGTCCGCCAGCAGCATCAGGTAGTCCCACATCGCCGCCGCGTCGAACTTGCTTTCGCCGGACAGGCGGTCCCGGAACGAATACGGAAGTTCCGCAAACCGCAGAGGCTCGGGAGCCGAGGCAAAGATGTCGAGCATGATTTTGAAGCCGATATTCGAAAGCCGGTGTGTGAGTTTCATGAAGGAATCACGCCGGATCATGAAAAAGCCGCTCATGGGATCCTGAAGGTCGGCGTGCGTTACGAACCGGCTGAGCCTCGTGGCAAAGCGGCTCATGGCGGCGCGCTTTTGGTTCCACTCTCCGATGTCGCCTCCTTCGACGTGACGGCTGCCGACGATGATGTCGAGATCGCCTCGCGTCAGACGCAACAACATCAGGGGAAGGATTCTTTCGTCGTGCTGCAGATCCGCGTCGATTACTGCGACATAGGGAGAACTGCCGGCCAGGATTCCTTCGACACAGGCCGAGGAAAGGCCGCGCCTGCCAATTCGCTGGAGGCAGCGTACGCGCGGATCCTTTCGTGCGAGCGCGCGAACACTCTCGGCCGTGCCGTCGGGAGAGTCGTCGTCGACAAACAGGATCTCCCAGGGGGTTCCTCCGAGTGCGCGCTCGATGCGGCGTACCAGCTCTTCGACATTGTCCTTTTCGTCAAACGTCGGAACAACGATCGACAGCAGCGGTGCGGCTGCGGCAGTTGCGGAGGCGCCAAACGCCTCCGTATGCAGGCTGTTTCTGTCTTGGGCGAGCTGCAGCATGGGTCTTCCCCTTCCCGTCGCGCCCGAACATGCCGCGAAACCGATTTACGCGGTGTAAATCGCCCGGGGGCCGTAACACGCTTTGGTAAGGGGTCAACGCTAGTTTCGAGCAGCTTCAGGCGGGGATTCTGTGCAGGTGTTCGACCGGTCAATGGCGCGCGAGACGATGGCGCTGACGCTTTTCGCGGCGCTCTCCGTGTTCGTTCTGGCGCTCGCATCACCGGCAATCTTCAACGACGGCGACACGTGGTGGCACGTGAGCGCGGGTCAATGGATGCTCGCGCATCGCGCGGTTCTTGACCACGACGTCTTCTCGCGGGCGTTCATGGGAAAGGCGTGGACAACCGGCGAATGGCTTTCCGAGGTTCTGATGGCGGCGGCCTACCGGTTCGCGGGCTGGAGCGGCGTTGCTGTTGTGACCGGATGCGCGATGGCTGCGACGGTAATGCAACTCGGCTTGTGGCTTGGACGCAGGCTCGATCCTCTTCCTTGCCTGGTGGTGCTGGTCCTCGGCATCGCCTGCGTGATGCCGGACTATCTGGCGCGCCCACATATCCTGGCGCTGCCGTGCCTCACGGTCTGGACAATCGGACTCTCCGAGGCGGCGACCGCGCGGCGTGCCCCGGCCTGGTGGCTCCTGCCGGTCATGACCGTCTGGGCGAATCTGCACGGCAGCTTCGCCTTCGGACTCGCCCTGCTGATCCCGATGGCGATCGAGAGTGCGTTGGCGTGCAAAGACAATCGTGTGCGCCTCTTGCTGCAGTGGGGCCTTTTTGCTGCGGGAGCCATTGCCGCAGCGCTGCTCAACCCACACGGATTCGGAGGCCTTGCTTATCCCTTCGAGTTGATGGGAATGCAAAGCCTGAGCGCGATCGGCGAATGGCAGCCACTCGACCTGCGGTACTTCAACACCGTGGAAGTTGCAGCTTTCGCGTCCGCGTTCTTCCTGCTCTGGCGCGGCGTTCGCGTGCCACCTGTACGCCTGCTCGTGCTCATCGCTCTGTTCCATCAGACGCTGGTGCACGCGCGCTACGGACTGATACTCGGGATTGCGGCGCCGGTGTTGCTCGTCGATGCGCTCGCCGAAGCAATCGGCCGGAAACGCCAAACCGTCGAGACCCGCCGGTTCCAAGCGGCCGCGGCAGCAACTGCCGCCGCGGCGCTGATAATCGGCAGCGTTTTTCGTATTGTACACCCAATCGAGCGCGTCGCAGGGCCGGCGTCGCCAATTCCGGCGCTGCAGGCGGTACCGGCCTCTCTCGCGAGTCAACCGGTATTCAACAATTACGCGTTCGGCGGTTATCTGATCTTCCGCGGCGTGAGACCTTTGGTCGACAGCCGCGCCGATTTTTACGGAGATGCTTGGCTCGACGACTACTGGCAGGTGGTAAGCGCTAACGATGCCGCCGTCGAACGCGTTTTCCGAAAATACCGCGTGACCTGGACGATGCTCGCGCCCGACGATCCTCTCGTTTCGCTGCTCGACCGCCGGCCGGGCTGGCACCGGGTGTTCACCGACCGCTATGCCGTCGTTCACGCGGGCCCGGTGTCCACTGCCGCATCTACGCGCCCGGGCACGACCAGCCCGAATGTGAATCTTGCAAGACGGTAACCTCCGTCAAGAATCAGGGCTGTGGTTTTGCGCGCATTCCGCCACACCTCACGCTTAAAGCTTCCTTTACGGGTGCTCGCGTAGCGTCCCTGTATTCCGTTCTGGAGAGAAAAGCGATGAAAACCGCCATTTGCGCCATGCTTGTTGCCACCGCTCTGCCGCTCACGGCCGGGGCAGCTGCCGCGCCCGTGTGCCCGGTAAAGCCGCATCACGCTGTGCACGCCAAGATGAACAAGGTGGTACAGAATCGCGCTCCCGGCGGCATCGGCGTCGTCGTGGACCAGGCCCGCCTCGTTTCATTTCCCGAGCCGGTAAAGACACTCTACGTCGGAAACCCGTGGATTGCCGACATCCAGATGGTGGATGCCCAACATGCCTTCGTGCTGGGCAAGACATTCGGCGTGACCAACCTGATCGCACTGTCCGCCAACGGGAAAGAGGTTTCAAACCAGCAGGTTACCGTCTTGAACAACCGCGTTGCGGTCACCGTCAACCGCGGCGCCGACCAGTTCAACTATGCGTGCAATCTTGCTCATTGCGAATCGGCGCCGCGGCCTGGTGACCAGAAAGAATACGTCAGCGGCACCGAACAGGCGGCCACTGCGCACGAAAGCGTGGCAAGTGCTGCAACCACAGGCGGCGCACAGACGGCATCAAACCAGTAAACCAGCGATCGGCGGACAGTGCGGTGCTTGGCCCGTCGGGCGCCCGCCCCGTCGGTACAACCGCTCATGGGGGCGCGATCAAAGCGATTAGACCGCGCCGGACCTAGGCGCTCGAGCGATATTCGATCAAAGTGCGTTTCCACGGCATTGGCCTCACCCTTCAATGCGGATCCCACTTTAACGGCGCCACGCATGCCGCGGCAGGTCACCGCGATTTCGCGCTTGGACGACTGCCGTCCGCGCGCGATCGCCCTCACGCAAAAAAGGCTGTTCATGAGGGGCTTGGTCAATAAGGCGTTAATGCAAGTCTGCAAAATTTCGCCCGAAAGATCTTTTGGAGACTGAATTGGCGATCCGGGATTTCGCGCCCGATCTGTTCATCGGTTCCGCCAAACTGACCCTGCCGCGAGGTCCGTGGCTGTACTGGTGCGTCGCTGTACTCGCCGGAGTCCTGGACGTCTGGCTGTTGGTGGGGTGGCGCGAAATAAACCCACTGAATCTCTCGTGGCTTGTCGGTGACTCAGCCCAGTATGAAGTGGGATGGGAGTTCCTGCGTTACGAACATGTTTGGCGGTTTCCTCCAACCATGCTGTCGCGACTCGATTTCCCGTCGGGCGTATCGGCGTCCAACCTGGACATCACGCCGCTCATCGGACTTCTTCTCCGCCCTCTGTCACCGTTTCTGCCCCATGACTTCCAGTATCTGGGGCTCTACGCGGTCTTCTGTTACGTCCTTCAGACCTGGTACGGCCTGCGACTGGTGTCGATTTTTTCGCATGACCGCATTGTCACGGTTCTCGGGGGCCTGTTTTTTATGCTCTCACCGATCCTCACGATCCGTCTGTACGAAGGACACTTCCCGCATTCGAGCCATTGGATTCTTCTCGCCTGCATCTACTATTATTTCAGGCCGGCGCCTCAATCCGACGGGCTGCCGCGTTACCTGACGCCATTCCTGGTTCTTTGCGTGATTGCGGCAGCGATTTCTCCCTACTTCGCGCTCATGGCAATCATGCTGGCGTTTGCGGCACTTCTTCGCTGCCATCTCGAAGACAGCCAACGGGTATCGCAGAACACGAACACGGTGGCAGCGACGGAGCCCACACGATTGCGTGCGTCTTCACTGTCGCGATTGCTGCAGTCCTATGCCTTCTGGGCGGTTGTCATCCCGGCGGCGACCATGGCATCGCTTGTCGTGTTCGGCTTCGTTACGATCGGGAGTTTTGCCGGCGGCGGATATACCATCTATTCCATGAACATGCTCGCGCCCATCGATCCCCTCGGCGGGGCGTTGGTCCTCAGGCACATCCCGCTGATCGGCAGCGGACAGGCCCATGAAGGATACAATTATCTCGGCGTGGGCGTTCTGCTGCTCCTGCTCGTTGCACTTGCCCGGAAACCGGAACTTCTGCGGAGACTGGGATCGCCCACGCTGAGGCCGCTGGTTGTCGTGTCGGTGGTTTTTGCGCTTCTCGCTCTCTCGGTGAAAATAACCTTCGGCGACCGCGTCCTTTTCACGGTTCCGGTGCCTACCCTGGTGTACTATCTGCTCGCCGCCTTTCGTGCGTCCGGGCGCCTGTTTTGGCCCGTACATTATCTGATCGTTCTCGGGGCAATAACCGGTGTTGTCCTCTCGATTCGATCCGTAACGTGGCAGCGTTGGGTGCTCGCCGCCGCGCTTCTCCTTCAATATGGCGACCTTCTTGCTCTTCGGAACGACGTTGCCATTGCCTCCGAGCAGCCTCACCCGAATCCCCTGGTTTCGGTCGACTGGGGGTTGGTGCCGCAGCACCACCGTCATCTGGTTATTCTTCCGGCCCTGCAGTGCGACCTGAACGCAACGCCAGGCGGGCTCGAGGCGTGGCCATTTTTCGCCCGCCTGGCGGCACGATCCAATCTGACGCTCAACAGCGCCTATCTCGGCCGGATCGGCATCAAGGCATTCACGACCGACTGCACATCCCTGCCCGAAACCGTGCTGCACGATGGATTGCAGCCCGATACCGCGTATGTGTTGGGCGATGCGTTCGCGTTGCAGATTTTGCGGAAACCCGTTCATTCTCACTTTTGCCGTCGCGTCGATGGATTCAACCTTTGCACGTACGACCCGGTAAGGGCACGCGAATCGTCCAAGCTCGCCGAAATCATCCACGTTCATGCATCGGCAAGCCGGCCTCGCCATTTAATGAAATTGCAATTCAGTGCGGAGTAGTGACGTTCCGACATGGCATCACTGCAGCCCCCGGTCGCTCAAATTTCCGACGACGCCGCATCCGAGCGTCTCGAACGAATCACCCTCGCGTTCGCCGCCGCCGTTGCGGTTGCCTACATCGTCCTGCTGATAGGCTCCGTTGCCCTTCGCATTTGGCCTTACGATAACAATGGCCGTCTTCTGCCACTGGACTTTACCGTATTCTGGACCGCCGGCCATCTCGCGCTGCATGGCATGCCGCACGTGGCGTACACGCCACATCTCATCCACCTGGCCGAAGAACGTACGATCGGGCATAGTTTCCCCGCCAATATTCCGTGGGGATATCCGCCGCTGTTTCTGTGTATCGTGGCAGTCCTGGCTTGCCTGCCCTACGTCGTTTCGTTTGTGCTCTGGAACTGCACGACCTTCGTCATGTTTGGCGCCACGGTGGCTAGGATCGCGAACCGCCCGATTGCGTTCTTTGCGGCCATTGCTGCACCGTGGTCGTTCGCCTGTTTGCATATCGGGCAGGATGGCCTTTTTAGCGGTTCCATTGTCGGAGCGGTGCTGCTCCTGCTGAATCGCCGCCCGGCGCTCGCCGGCCTGCTCTTGGGACTGCTCACATTCAAGCCCCAACTTGGCATACTTTTCCCCGTAGCGCTGGCGTTCGGGCGTCACTGGCGCGCAATGACTTGGGCCTGTGTCGGGACGCTCGCTTGCACCGGCGTCTCCGTGGCTTTTTTCGGCGATGGAACGCTGCTCGAGTTTTTCCGTGGTCTTCTTACATTCGCCGACGGTTTCCTGATCAATAATGCTCGCGGTTGGTACAACGGTTGGAATAACTTTCAAAGCCTTTATGCGCTCGCGCGCTGGGTCGGCATCGAAGGAAGTATTTGCTGGTCTTTGCAGATCGCCGCGACCATCGGCTGCGTTGCCGTCCTGGCGGCTCTTTGGCGAAGCAGTGCCTCGTTTTCTGTGAAAGCGGCAGGCCTCGCCGCCGCGATTCCCGTCGCTACACCGTTTGTGTTCGTCTATGATTTTCCTGTTCTGACGGTCGCAATCGCATTCCTTTGGGATCATCGGCGCTTCGATCTCGTCGATTGTCTCGCGATTGTATTTGCGTTTCTGATCACATCCTTCGCGTGGAGTGCCAATCCAACGGCCGCACTTGCACCGCTCGCCATTGCCATGATCGTGTGGCGGCGCGTGCCGAGCGAAATGAAGCGCGCCAGCTTTGCACCAAGCGGGTCCGTTGCTCGCTCTCCCCGGGCATTCGCCTCCTGAGAACCTCGCGCCGAGGGGCTCGGCAAGCGACGAGTTAACGGGAAAACAACCACACGCGATGGATTCTAGGGAGATGACGACAGCACAAACAGCGCCATCCGTCGCGAAGCGGAAGCGCACAGCATCTCCAGCCGGCCCCCTCGTCCTCGCGGCGATTTCTGTATTTGGAGTAGCGTTCGCGATCCTTGTGACCGTCATGTGCGGATTGCACGCATGGAACTTCGATGCGCGCGGATATCCGATCGTGAACGACTTCGTGTCGTACTGGTCGGCCGGCCGGCTCGCGCTGCAGGGACATGCATTGTGGGCCTACGACCCGCATCTCAGGCACGCGGCGGACGTGGCGACAGTCGGTCACCCCTTCGCCGACGTGCGGGGATGGTGGTATCCGCCACTTTTCCTGTTCATCGCCGCAGCGCTGGCTTTGCTTCCCTACGCTGCAGCATTCAATTTGATGAACACGGTAACGTTGCTGCTCTGCGGCTTCGTGACGTCCGCGATCGCAAGGCGCCGTGAAGCGTTCTTTCTCGTGGCTGCACCGCCTTGGGCGATGTTCGGCATCATACACGGCCAAAACCAGTTCCTGACGGCATCGCTCATCGGCGGCATTTTTCTGACCCTCGAGCAGCAACCCATGCTAAGCGGGTTTCTTCTGGGGCTGCTGAGTTACAAACCGCATCTCGGCGTGCTTTTCCCGATTGCGCTCGCCTTCGGGGGTTACTGGCGCGCATTTTGCTGGGCCTGCGTTTCAACGGCTCTTCTGACACTTCTTTCGGGCATCGTGTTCGGATTTGACACGTTTGTCCCGTTCCTTCATGGGCTTACGATTATCGGTACAGAAGCAACGAGCACAGTTCCCGGCTATCTGCCCACGCTGCAGAGCCTGTACGGCCTGCTTCGCTGTCTGAATGTGCCGGAAAATGTTTCGTGGATGATGCAGGCTTGCCTTAGCGCCGCATGCATTATTGCAGTGGCTGTGCTGTGGAGGAGCAAGACCGCCTTTGAACTGAAGGCGGCAGGCCTCGCCACGCTCATACCGTTGTCTGTACCCTTTTTTCAAGCATACGATCTCGCTCTCCTCACGATTGCACTCGCCTATCTCTACCGCCATCGCGCTTTTGACACCCGCGACTGGGTCGCGACAACGTGCGCGATGCTAAGCTTTGGAACCTTCTGGTGGGAAAGGTCGCACCCGGCCACTCTGATCGCATGCACGGCTGTTGGTGCCATCATCCTGGTACGACTATTCGGAACCATTCGTAGTACGAGTTGCGCCGGTGCTACGGGTGGATTGCACCTTGATCCCAAACCTGTTCTGCACAGCGGTTTGTCGCTGGAATGAACCTCGCCAGAGGCAGTTGGAGTCCTGGCGAGCTCCTTTCGGCGGTCATGTTCAGCATTTGCGGGGGCTATTGCTTCACCCTCGCAACCCTGTTTTCTGGCCATCATTGGATCGTGGCTTCATCGGGCAGGCCCCGGCCATGCGACTTCCTCGCATTTTGGGCGGCGGGCGGCGCGGCGCTGTCCGGACATGCCGCGGTCGCTTATGATGCGCCCGCGTTTCACGTTGTGCAGACCGCCGTCGCCGGACCATTCCCGGGGTTGTTTTACTGGAATTATCCGCCGGCGTTCTTCCTTGTCGCTGCGTTGCTTGCAGTAGCCCCATATCTTTTCGCGTTTCTCGTATGGGCCGCGGCAACGCTGACCGCCTACGCGGTCACGGTCGGTGTGGTCTTCAGGCGATGGGAGGGCGCTCTGGCGGCCTGTGCGTCACCGCTCGCGGTGCTGACCGCATTTGAAGGACAGAACGGTTTCCTGACGGCGGCTTTGCTCGGCAGCTTTCTTATGCTGTTGCCGAGGCAGCCCATCGTCAGCGGCATCCTTCTCGGCCTCATGACGTACAAACCGCAATTGGGAATACTGTTCCCAATTGCATTGATTGCCGGTGGACATTGGCGCGCTCTTTGTTCCGCCGCAGCGACCGCTGCATTGATCGCCGGCGCGGCCGCTCTCGCCTTCGGACCCGGCATATACGGCGCCTTCCTTCATTCTCTGCCCGTGGTGACCCACGCTTACCTGACTTTGGGCGGGGAGGGTTGGGTCAAAATGCAAAGCGTCTATTCTATTGCCCGCTTTGTCGGAGCAGCCGATTCGGTCGCGTGGCTTGCGCAAGTGACCGTGATCATGGCGAGCGCTGCGGCGGTGATCTGGTTATGGCGCAGTGAGCTGGCTTACGAGATCAAGGCAGCGAGTCTCACCTTGGCCGCGATGTTGTCGACGCCCTACCTTCACATGTACGACTTTCCGGTGCTTCTCGTGGCGCTTGGCTTTCTTTACCGCCACCGCGCGTTCGACCGGATCGAGTGGTCCATCGCCATCGCAGCCAATCTCGTGCTGCCGTTGTATTACGCGCAGATAGTTCCGATCGGTCCGGGCATCGTCATGCTGGTTATCGTTTTGATACTTCGGCGTGCCACCCGGCTCGCCGAACCCGCTTTGCCCGAATTCGTGCCGGTGACGTGAATGAACAGCACCGGCTTTTACGATCTGTCCCGACGTTCGATGCGAGCAGACGCTCAGTAGACTCGCAAGACCATCATGTCCGGCCCGTCATAGACCGCGCGGTAGCGCTTCAGGTAGCGCGCCACAGGGCCGAGCTCCTTCTGCCATCGATAGAGACCGTTGCCCGGTTTGTGAAGCAGGATGTACTTGACATGCGCCTGCGAAAGTTGCCGCTGCTGCTGTGCAAGGTCCGTGATGGACAGGCGGTAAATCAGAGTCTTCCCCATTTCGCGCGAGGTCATGCCGCCGACAATCGGCCGGCCATGGCACACCTGTTCGAGCATGAAAGCGTTCTCGTCGGCGTACCCGAGCGGCAGGCCGAGAACGCCGAAATCGCGCTCCGAATCTGCCTTCAGTACCGCCAGACCCGGCGGACACGCGACCGGCGTTGCGGCCAGGTTGGCGGGATAGAAATCGACCAGGATGAGGGCCGCGACAACCGCGAGGCCGACCCTGGACAAAGCACCACGATGCCGAAGCGCAGCGGCGACCGCAAACCCGATCCCGATCGCGAGGAACAGGTAAACAAACACTACGGCGCGCGACGGCGTGCGTACATTGGCGAAGAACGGCAGGCTGTCGAGCGCCGCATCGGGAAGCGGAAGCAGCGTACTGAGACCGGCGACATGCAGCGTTTCGCCGCACGCCAAGAGGGCAAACGTCAGCATTCCCAAGACGACGTAAAACGCCGGTTGGGCGCGGGCGAGGCCGGTGCGTGCGCAGTACCAGCCAAGGAGGGCCAGATTGGCGATACCCAGATAGGCTATGCAATCCCAGTTATGATACAACCTATCGTACAGTCCATGGAAAATGCCGGAGAACGGATGCTGGGGTGGAAACGCAAAATAGGCGAGAAGATCGGTAACGAAGATGTTCGCGCCAAGATCGTACACCGCCGGAGTCGCCGTCATTACCATGGGGACGAGCAGGGGCGAAAGCATGGCCCCTGTTAGAACCAGGCAGATGGCCGGTGCCGCGAGGTGCCAACCGCGCGGCCAGGCGCCGTCGCGCACGCGCTCGTAGAGCATTTGAAAACCGAGAAAATAGGCGCTGTAGAAAAGATAGTACCAGCAGCCCAGAGCGCTCAGTGCGCTGAACGCGGCTGCAAGCACGAGCCACGCATAGCTTCGCCGCTCGAGCGCGAGCAGGTAGCAGAGAACAAAGAAGGGCAGAAACTCGATTGACGACACATGGGCATGATGAAGCACCTGTGCGACGTGGGCGGGATTGAAGGCAAAAACAAACCCGCCCAGCAGACCGCCCGCGGCGCTTCCGGCCAGATGGCGTACGAGGTAATACGCCCCAACGCCGGCCAATGGAAACGACGCGAGCAGCGTCAGGTTCTGGAGCGCAACCAGTGTGCCCGTATCCGTACCGAAAACCCGGCTGAGCGCCACCACCGCGAAGACCTGCGGATAGGCAAAGGAATGATAGATGAGCGACGTTCCTTCCGGAAAGCGCAGGAGGTTCGTCATAAAGAAATGGCCCGGGGTGTGGGCGACGGCTGCGTACCAGGTATTCCAGAAATCCTGCATATTGTCTTCGGGCGGACCCATCAGCGCAGAGCGATAGTGCACAAGGCACGGCCAGAGAAGCACGGCCGTGAGTGCGGTAAAGAAGGCCAAAACGACGACGAACGTGGCGAGCCCGCCCATCAGGCGAACGGCCGGGACCGCGGGCAGACGCCATTCCGGCAACGTCCCCGAAACGCGGTGTGTCGAAGTCAGCTCCGTCATTCCGAAACAATCGCCAGGGAAGCGATTTCCGTGTGATTACGACTACTCTTGGGGAAAACGGCTCTTCGTCCCTGCAGCGCGAAAGTGCCAACGTAGGCAACGCTTGCAAGAAGGAGGAGCACGCCGACGGGAACGTAGGTTATCTGCGCAACCTCGCGCGCGATGATCGGTACGAACCACAAAGCAGCCAGCAGCACCTTCTCGTACGGCCGGAAACCCTGCGAAATTCCGTGCGCCGCCAGGACGGCAATGGCGGGCGCCAGCATCATGAGATCATAATCGAGACAGTAGGGCGTGGCGACGAATGCCGCGAGGCAGAGGATGGCCGCCCTGTCGGACGCGTTCGACGGACGCCGCCAGATCAGGCCTGCGATGACCACGACTGTACAGGAAGCAATCGCCTGCAGGACGTAGGCCAGAGAAATCGACCCTCCCCACAGCCGCACCCACGCAAACACGCTCTGGATTTTGTGAAAGCCGGTATTTCCCTGCTCGAGGACGACCGTCCGGGTGAAGTGCATCGAGGCCAGAAACGCATCCCACACCTGCATCCCGAATGTCGCGGTAACCGCGGCAGTCAGCGCAAGGACGGTAACGGCCATGGAAGCCAACGCACGCCAGCGCGCGCCGGCGATCAGGAGGATGGGCACGACGGCAAAGAATTGCGGCTTGTACACCAGGAGGCCGAAGACCATTCCGGCGACGATCGGGCGCTCATCCAGAATGGCAAGACCGCCCGAAAGCAACGCCGCGGTGAGAAATCCGTTGTGGCCGTGAATGAGGTTGACGAAGACGGCGGGAAACGCGACGGCGACCAGGATCCAGATGCGGTCGGCGGCAACAGCGGGCGCGATCCGGCGCAGCAGGGACGCCATGCCGAAGAGGTAGAGCAGCAGGGTCGACCATTGCCAGACCACGAGAGCCGGAATGTACGGAAGGCCCGCCAGAGGCCCGGCCACGGCGAGAAAGTAGGGCGGATAGTGCCAGCCGAAAATCGGCGTCGCACGGCCGAAAATCGCCTGTTCGCGGGCGTATTGGCGGGCGAGATCAAAGGGGGCGGCCGGTTTGCCCTCGCGCACCCAGGTACCTGCTGCGTAAATGTTGGAAAAGTCCGAGCCGAGCGGACGGCCCTTATAGTCGTTGAGACCGCGCGCGGTCAGCGCCATTCCGGCGAGCGCTACGGCAAATCCGATGAGCAGGGCCGCGGCCCAGAAACCGATCCGCTTGCGATTCAGAAACTCGGCGTTTCGCAGGACCTGCAGAGCGTGGTTCACGAATGGTCAACGGTTTGGCGGGCGTGCCATTCTTGGGCATCTCTGCTTAACTGCAGGTTTAGAGCGCTGCCCACGGGCCATTTTTTGCCATGTCGACGCCGATTCTTCTCGTTCCCCACCGCATCTGGACCGGTGACGGCGAGGCGCCGCGTTCGGAATCGGCCGTGTTGGTCGAAGGCGAACACATCGTCGACCTGGGGCCACGCGAAAAATTCGCGGCGCGCGAAGATATCGAGCGTATTGCGCTGCCGGGCGCCACGCTCGTTCCCGGACTGATCGACGCGCACGCGCACCTGTTCCTTCATCCGTACAACGAGACGTCATGGGACGATCAGGTGCTGAAACAGTCCGAGGCGTACCGGACGTTGCGCGCCGTCCGGCACGCGGAGCAGACCCTTCAGGCCGGTTTCACGTCTCTACGCGACCTCGGCACCGAAGGCGCGGGCTACGCCGACGTCGCACTCAAGCGCGCCATCGCGGAGGATATTGTGCCCGGGCCACGGCTCTTCGTCGCCACGCGCGCGATCGTCGCGACCGGATCGTACGGACCCGCAGCACGGAATTATCGGCCCGATTGCTGCCCGGCCCAGGGCGCCGAGGAGGCCAACGGCGCGGACGAGATCGTTCGTGCCGTGCGGCGTCAGGCGAGCCTCGGCGCGGACTGGATCAAGCTCTACGCCGATTATCGCACCGGACCAAAAGGCGAAGTCCGCCCGACGTTCGCGGAATCGGAGCTCCGTGCTGCCGTCGCTGCCGCGCATGACACGGGGCGGCCGGTGGCGGTCCACGCGATGGTCGACGAAGCCATGCGCCGCGCCGTCGAGGCCGGCAGCAATACAATCGAGCACGGCTATGCCGGCTCGCGGGAGACCTTTGCGTTGATGGCCGAAAAGGGGG
Source organism: Rhizomicrobium sp. (assembly GCA_035308485.1). Classification (GTDB taxonomy): domain Bacteria; phylum Pseudomonadota; class Alphaproteobacteria; order Micropepsales; family Micropepsaceae; genus Rhizomicrobium. Next base: position 13,304 of record DATGGN010000210.1, on the reverse strand, counting down.
TTGCTTATCTGCCGACGCTCACGGCGCCCGAAGCCATTGCGGAATATTTTCATGGGCATGCACGCGATGCATCGCCCACCGAGCAGATGGAGACGGCGGCGCGCGGTTTCCGCCTGGCCCGCGCGGCGGGTGTCACCATCGGCTGCGGCAGCGATGTGGGCGTCTTTGCGCATGGGACGAATGTGCGTGAACTCGAATGGATGGTGCGCCTCGGTATGACACCCGCGGAGGCGCTTGCGGCGGCAACAGTCGTAAACGCGAGGATATTGGGGATGGCGAACGAACTCGGCTGCATCGGCGCCGGTTTTCTCGCCGATCTCGTTGCCGTGAAGGGCGATCCGACGCAGGACATCGGCGCGCTCCGCGACGTATGCTTCGTGATGAAGGGCGGCCGGATCATTCGCAGACCATAAGGACCCGACATGGAGACGCAGCGGCTCAGCAATTTCGTCGAACGGATTTGGGAGGACGCGGCGGTTCCGGCGTTGGCCGAATACATCCGGATTCCCAACAAGTCGCCGGCATTCGATCCGGAGTGGGAACGGCACGGTCATATGCGCGATGCCGTCAAGCTGATGGAACGCTGGGCGCGGGCGCACCTGCCGAAAGGCGGGACGCTCGAAATCGTACAACTTCCCGCGCGGACGCCCCTTATTTTCATGGACATCCCCGGCGAGGGAACCGAAACGATTCTTCTGTACGGCCATCTCGACAAGCAGCCTGAAATGGTGGGCTGGGCGGAGGGCATGGGGCCGTGGACGCCGCTCCGGCAGGGCGACAAGCTGTTCGGACGCGGCGGTGCCGATGACGGTTACGCCATGTTCTGCGCCCTTTCAGCACTTCTTGCGCTGCACGACCAGAACGTCCCGCACGCGCGCTGCGTCGTGATCATTGAGGCCTGCGAGGAGTCGGGGAGCCCCGACCTGCCCTTCTATGTGGATCATCTTGCGGCGCGCATCGGCGAACCGTCGCTCGTCGTGTGCCTCGACTCCGGCTGCGGAGACTACGACCGGCTTTGGCTCACCACCTCGTTGCGCGGGATGGCCGCGGGCACGCTTTCGATCCGCGTGCTCGACGAGGGCGTGCATTCGGGCGACGCGTCCGGCATCGTGCCTTCGAGTTTTCGCATTCTCGGTCAGCTCATCTCGCGCATCGAGGACGAGACGACCGGCACCATCATTCCGGAGGAACTTTACGTACAGGTTCCCCGCGAGCGCATCGAACAGGCGCACGACGCAGCGCGCGTGCTCGGCGCGAGCATCTATTCGAAATTTCCGTTCGCGGGAGGCACGCGGCCGGTAACCGATGATCTCGCCGAACTCGTGCTGAACCGCACATGGCGGCCACAACTCGCCGTGATCGGGATCGACGGCCTACCCACCCCGCAAAATGCCGGAAACGTCATGCTGCCCTACACGACAGCGCGGCTCAGCCTGCGGTTGCCGCCCACCCTTCCCGGCAGCGACGCCGGTAAGACGCTTCGGCGCGTGCTGGAATCCGATCCCCCGTACGGCTGTGAGATCAGCTTTACCGGCAGCGAAGCCGCGACGGGATGGAACGCGCCGTCGCTTTCGCCCTGGCTGAGCGAGGCGGTGACGCGCGCCTCCGAACTCGCCTTCGGTCCGGCCCCGGCCTATATGGGCGAGGGCGGCAGCATCCCCTTCATGGGAATGCTGGGCGAGAAATTTCCGCGCACGCAGTTTGTCGTGACGGGCGTGCTGGGGCCGCATTCCAATGCACACGGTCCCAACGAATTTCTGCACATTCCGACGGCGAAGCGCCTGACAATCAGCGTGGCATCGATCATTGCGGACCACCTTCGTGCCCACAAATAAATCGTTGGCCAAGTAAACAGTAGCGTGTGGCTAAGTTTTCCGTGCCCGCAGCCACACTGCCCGGGCATGGTTAGGCAAGCAAGGCATCGATTTTTTTGGATTATCCTACAGCTTTGTGCGGGAGCATCCCTTTGTGAGGAGCGGCAACCCTTCGTCCGAACGTCACGGTGCCCGATCTGTCACAGTAGCCGAGCGTCGCGATATCGGCTTCCGTGCGGCCGCTTACCGTCTGATACGTGGTGTGAATGTACCAGTCGTCGCGTCTCAGATGGGCTGGAAACGGCGCTCCATCGGGCATGACGAGCTCGCGCCCTGGATTCCGCCTGTGATGGAATGACACGTATAACATGAACGTCCTCCGCACCTTCGGTCCCAACGCGCAGGAGATTAGGAACGCGCCCGGTCCTTGGCACCTTACGGTCCTGACATTATGGGTTTTGCGTGCAGATCCGGTTGCGCCGATCGGCGGCAAACGAATCAAACTGTAGGGGAGCCAGCGCTTCAGCTGGCCCGACCGTCTTGGGCCTGTCCTCAATTGAGCACGATGACTGCAGCTACCAGATGGATTGCGGCGAGGAAATTTCTGGCCGTCTTGTCGTAGCGGGTCGCGATAGCGCGAAACTGTTTGAGCTTGCAGAAGAAATTTTCGATGAGGTGGCGCGCCATGTAGAGTTCCCTGTCGAAGGGACGCACGGCCTTGCGCGTGCTCTTTGGCGGAATGACCGGGGTTATGCCTGCCGCAAGCAGGGGCTCGATAACGCGCTCGTCTGCATCGAAGGCTTTGTCGGCCAACACGGCGTCGGCTTTCACCTTCGGCAGCAATTCGTCCGCGCCTTCCAGATCGTGCGCCTGCCCACCGGTGAGGAAGAAGGCAATCGGGTTGCCCAGCGCGTCAACCAAAGTATGTATCTTGGTGCTCAGTCCGCCTCTGCTGCGGCCTATGGCCTGATCTTCGCCTTCTTTTTTTGGGCGCCGGCGCTGTGCTGATGCGCACGCACGATGGTGCTGTCGATCATGGCGTATTCGTTGTCCGCATCGGCCGCCAACGTCTCGAATATCTTCTTCCATACGCCGCTCTTCGCCCAACGCGAAAACCGCGTGTGAATCTTGATCGGGTCGCCGAAGCGCTCCGGCAGGTCGCGCCAAGGGATGCCGGCTCGGTAGCGATACAGAACGGCTTCAACAAACAACCTGTTGTCCTTGGCGGTCACCCCAACATGGCCTTCCCGGCCAGGCAGCAGGTTCTTGATCCTTTCCCATTGATCGTCACGAAGGGCATAGCGGCGCATGGCGGTCAGCTCCGAATCAGCTGACCTCTCATGAATCACGCAGACTCAGTCTTGGGAATCCGCTATTTGAGGACACGCCCTAGAAGGGATCGAACAGCGAACCCGCGCTGCCGCCACTATCGCTGTCGTCCGTGGCGTCCTCCGCAGCATAGCGCGCAAGGGGCTGGGCGTCGGGAAAAAACCAGGAAAGTGCGTCGCCCGAACTGCCCGGCTCGGCAGGGCGGCCCCCAGACTCCTTATATACCCGCGACGGCGATACCGATGCGAAAGTGGGGTTGCGATTCGGCGCGGCCCCCTGTGGCGCGGCTGAAATGCCCACCCATACGAGCGCCGCTGCCAGCCCAGCGCACATGACCGACATCCCCGCCAGCCGTTGAATGTGCCGCCTCCTCGTCAGGCGGTCGGCGGTTTCAAAAACGCGCGCGGCAAAATCCGGGCTGAATTGCAGGTCGACGTCAGGATTCCCGTTCATTCCGAATCTCCTGCAAGCAGAAGGCCGCGCAGTTCGCGCCGAGCCCGGTAAAGGCGCGATTTTATGGCGGAAACGCTCGTGTTCGAGAGCTGGGCAAGCTCCTGATAGCTTTTTTTCTGCTCCAGATGCAGCTGCAACAAGGCACGGTCCTCGGGAGAAAGCTGCGCTACGCCATGGTCCAGTTTGTTCTCGGCCGCCGGCACTTCCGGTTCGGCGACGCTTTCGTGGGCCGGTGAGTACGATACGAAATAGCGTCTCCAGCCGAGCGCGGCCCTCAGGTGATCCCGGCAGACGTTTCGCGCGATCTGAAACAGCCATGATTCAAACCGTCCCGTATCGCGCAGCCGGGGCAAGCCGATCACCATCTTTACGAACACGGCCTGACAGATATCCTCGGCCGTATTCGGGTCACGTGTTTGCGAAAGCACAAATTTGCCCATCCGGCTCTGATAACGCTCGATCAATAGTTTCATGGCCAGCCGGTCGCCGGCACGCCCCAAGGCAACGATATCCTCGAGGGCGTGCGGCTCCGGCCGCTCGGCGGTACATGGCATTCTTTCCACGGGTCGCCCGCTTGCCTCCAATCAGTTGGATTGGTCGGCGGGGGCTTCGTCGGCGTCAGACCCCATAAGATTCCGGATCTGCTGATGAAGGCTTTGCAGCTGCTGGTGGACCTGAGACAGCCGGGAAAGCTGTGCGGGTGTGAGGACGTTTCGAATGGCGATCGCCGTCTCGATCATGTTCTGGTCGATCTGCTGCTGGTAATGGACGGCCTTCTGCTCGAGGGGGGCCAGGTCCGCAGGGGTCAGACCGCCAGGGGCAAAGAGCTTTTCGGCGATCTGCTCATGGACGGCGTGAAAGCCGGCATAGACAGACTTCATCTGTGCCCGCTCGCCCTTAAGAATTTGCCGGACCTGCGCATGTTGTGCCGATGAGAGGTTGGCCGATCTCAAGAGCATCATGAAGTGGTCGTCGCCGCCAGCCATGCCGCCCATATGGTGCCCCATGGCGCCATGGCCAGGCATTCCGCCCATGGACGGCTGACCAAACGCCGAGGCTGCGATCAGGACGCCGGCCACGAGCGAACCGAGCGCCAATCCCGTTCTTTTTTCCATCGTCAATGTCTCCAGGTAGAAGTGTGGATATCCGGTAGACGGGCGAAACGTCCCGAAGTCGCAACTTAGTCGCTCTAATAATCCCTGTCCCACCTAAGCGAGGCCGCTGTACCGCGCCACCTTGGGATCACTGGTCAAAAGAGGAATTCTTTCCACGACCGATTGCGCCACCAGGATGCGATCGAAAAGGTCGGTCAGTTCGGACGGCAGATCGTTCACCGCCGCGGCGTGGCGGCTGGTAATGGGTAGTTCGCTGTAACCGTTTTCCAGAAGCGCGCGGCGAAACACCTTCGGTTCGACCTGAAAATCGGGCCGGCCGAGCGCCACCTTGGCGGCGATCTCCCAAATGTTCGCGGAGCTAAAGAGGGGCTCGTTTTCGGAGCTCTCGATCACCTCCCGTATGTCCTTTGCGAGCCTCTTCGGCTCGGCCGCCGCCCACAGAAGGAGCTGGGTATCGAGCAACAGCTTCATTCGCTCACCCGGATTTCTCTTCGAAGGGATGACCGGGCATAGCATTAAAATCTGCGGGCACGATCACCTGCCCGGCGAGAAATCCCAGCCGTTGCGGTGTGTCCTTGTCCGAGGCGGCCCATGGCACAACTTTCGCGAGTGGTCGGCCGGCCTTGGCGATAATGAAACCCTCTCCGTCTGCCACGGCGTCGAGCAATCGCGACAAGTGCGTTTTAGCCTCGTGGATATTGACGATCTTCATGCCTGGAATATTGATTCGTATCGGTGGAATTAAACTAAGTTTTATTGGTCTAGTCCAGACTCTTTTGATGGTTTTTCGTCACCGAAGCCGCGCAACGCAACCAGGAATACTGTGTCCGCCGCAGCCGCCAAGGTGGCCAATTGCGGCTTAGACAGCCGCCCGAGTGCGTCCACGAGACGGGCAAGACGCCGCTTCCGACTCTCTTCCAGCAGCGATCGACCTTGCCGGGTCGGGAACACGCGCGACACTCTGCGATCGGCAGGATCCGTGCTTCGCACCACCAGTCCGCGCGACTCGAGCTCAGCAACAAGCTTCGACATGGTCGGCAGCCGCACCTGCTCGGCGGCCGCAAGCTGCGTCATTGTTTGCGGTCCGTTGAATACGAGAACGGATAGCGCTGACAGTTGCGGGGCACTGATGCCCGCCGCCAGGTCGGCGCGGCGGACGTAGCGAAGCAGCCGGATCGCGGCGGTGTGAATGCGATCCGCTACATCGAACGGATCCGGATCGCCTACTGCTTGTGACAGGACAATTCCCCAGAATCGAAGGTATCCCAATGTACGCACATACCGCTCATTGACACCAGTGGTCCAAGTAGTTAGCCTTGCTAATAAATCGGGAGGGCACCAGCTTGAAAACCGACACGGCATCTCTGCGCGGCCGCAAGCTCGTACAGGTCGCGCTGACAACGCGCGACCTCGACAACAGCCGACACTTCTACCGTGACCTCCTCGGTCTGCCGCTGCTGTTCGAGGCCGGCGGGATGATGTTCTTCGATCTTGGCGGGACGCGCCTTCTCGTCGGAACCGAGAACACTGCCGGCGAACCCGGGGGCTCGATCCTGTATATCGAGGCGCCAGACATCGACACGGTTGGCCCCGCGCTCGAGGCCAAGGGCATCCGGTTCCTCGGTCCCGCCCAGGTCGTGCAAAGGACGGGGACGCATGAAGTCAAAATCCGCGCCTTCCGCGATCCCGATGGCAACGTTCTGCAGCTGATGGGAACCGTGCCTCTCTGAAGGGTCGTCAAGGCACGAGGACGGCGGCGCCTCTGACGGCACCGCGGCGCAGGTCAAAGAGCGCCTGGTTTGCCTCGATGAGTGGGTAGCGTGTCGTCTCCACCCGAAATTTCGTGGCGCGCGCCAGCGCGAGAAACTCTTCCGCGTCCCTACGGGTGAGGTTCGCCACCGAAGCGACCGACCGTTCGCCCCATAGAATTGCGTAAGGAAAGGACGGGATGTCGCTCATGTGAATGCCGCCGCAGACGACGCGGCCGCCCGGGCGCACCGCCCGGAGCGCCGTCGGCACCAGTTCGCCCGCCGGCGCGAAGATGATGGCGGCATCGAGCGGAACGGGTGATGGAGCATCGGAGTCGCCGGCCCACTCGGCGCCCATGGTGCGTGCAAACGTCTTGCCGTCTTCATCCCCGGGCCGCACGAAGCCGAACACTCGCTGGCCACGGTGTCGTGCTGCCTGGACGGCAAGATGGGCCGCAGCGCCGAAGCCATAGAGACCGAGCGTTGCCGCGGGTCCCGCTGCCTGCAGCGCGCGCCAGCCGATAAGACCCGCGCAAAGCAGCGGCGCCGCTTCGCGGTCGTCATAGTTATCGGGCAGCGGAAATACGAAGCGCGCGTCGGCAATCGTCTCATCGGCGTACCCGCCGTCGATCTGGTACCCGGTGAAGCGCGCTCTCGGGCACAGATTCTCCTCACCGCGGCGGCAGGATTCACACACGCCGCACGTCCAACCCAGCCAGGGTATTCCGACGCGCTCTCCGACAGCGAGTTGCCCGGCGTCCGAACCCCTCTCCACCACGTGGCCGACGATTTCATGCCCCGGCACGATCGGGAGCTTTGGATCGGGCAACTCGCCATCCACGACATGCAGGTCGGTACGGCAGACCGCGCAGGCGGCAACCCGGACGCGTACCTCACTCGCCTGCAAAGGCCGGCGGTCGAGGCGTCGCTCGGAAAGCGGCGTCCGAGGTTCGTCCAGGACCAATGCGCGCATGATCAATCGGGCGCCTTCAGGCGATAACCGACCCCCTGCTCGGTCTGAATAAGATGCGGGCGATCCGGATCGGCCTCGAGCTTCTGCCTCAGCGTGCGAACATAGATGCGCAGATAGGCAACGTCCGTTTCGCTTCCCCAGACCTCGTGCATAAGAAACCGATGCGTCAAAACTTTGCCCGCATGAGCGATGAGCGCACGCAGGAGATCGTACTCGCGCGGCGTGAGCTTCACTTCATGGTCGCGTACCATGACCACCCGACGCACCAGATCGACCGATAGATCGTCGACGCGGAAAATCGGCCGCTCACCCTGTTGCTGCAGCCGGTGCCTCGATGCAGCACGAAGCCGCGCGAGAAGTTCGTCCATGCCAAACGGCTTGGTGACGTAATCGTCGGCGCCCAGATCGAGGGCGCGAACCTTGCCCGCCTCGTCCGTCCGGCTCGACAGCACGATGATCGGCAGCGCCGAACCGGAATCGCGAACCTGTTTGATGATCTCGAAACCGTCGGCTCCCGGCAGTCCAAGGTCGAGTACAAGGATATCGATGGCGTTTCGCTGCAGCGCGGTCCGCGCCGCCGGACCGTCTTCAGCCTCGAAGACCTGGTAGCCCTGTGCCGTCAGGCTTGTTCGCAAAAATCGGCGGATCGGCGGCTCGTCATCGACGACCAGCACGCGCGGCATGGGAGGTTCGATACTCACACGGCGCGCTCCTGCGGCTGCTCGGCGGGAATTGGCAGCGTAATCGACAGCAACGCGCCCCGCCTGCCGACGCGGTTCGAGGCCTGTATCGTACCACCCATGGCCTCGACAAAACCGCGGCAAATGGCGAGGCCCAGCCCCGTGCCGGCGCGTTTCCGGTCGCTCGCCTGGACACGGTAGAACTTGTCGAAGACGCGATCGAGGTCTTGGGCGGGAATGCCGTCGCCGTCGTCCGCAACGTCGAGCCGGATCAGATCGCCGCTACGCCCGGCGCTCACTTCGATTTCGGACTCCGGCGGCGTGTATTTGGCCGCATTGTCGAGCAGATTGAACAACACCTGCTCGAGAAGAACGGGGTCAAGCTTCAACATGGGCAGGTTCGAAGGAATGCTGACCTGCACGTTGTGATGCGCAAGCACGCCGGAAGCGCGCTGAATGGCGCTTCCGACCACATCGCCGAGATCGACAAAATCGGCCTGCGGCTGGATTGCCCCGGATTCGAGACGCGTCATGTCGAGCAAATTCGCGATGAACCTGTTCAGACGCTCCGCTTCTTCCTGGATTGTACGGAGAAGGTCTGCCTGCGCCTGTTTGTCGAGCTCATCCTTCTGATTGGCGAGCGCACTTGCGGAACCGAGGATCGAGGCCAGCGGCGTCCGGAGATCGTGGGAAATGGACGTGAGAAGCGCCGAGCGCAGGCGCTCCGTCTCCGCCGCCATGCGGGCGCGATCGATGTCCTCGGACAACTTGATGCGCTCGATCGCGAGGGCCGTCTGGTCCGAGAGGGCATCAAACAGCCTTCGCTCGTCAGGCGTAAGCAAGGGCCCGGGACGATCGCTGTCGAGGCCGACGATACCCACCATTCCGCGTCCCGTGCGGATGGGCAGAAACAGACGCTTCGCGCCGGGCAACGTATCGGCGCCGCGCCCCGCCGGTGTCGCGTGTTCCCAAACCCATTTCGCTGCTGCGACGTCGGCCTCATCGAGCATGTCTTCGGGCGGATAGCCCGCGCGGACCGCAATGCTGTTGCCTTCCGGCAAGAGGATTACGACCCGCGCCTTGAGCATCTGCGCAAACTGAAACGCCGTAGCCCAGAGAAGGTCGTCCAGCGTGAACACGCCGGCGAGCTTGCGGCTGAACAGGTACAGGTTCTCGGTTGTTGCCGCATGCTCCCGCGCGGAAACGGCCTCGGCGCGGACCCGCGCCGAAAGGTAGCTCGCAACCACGGCGACAACCGTGAAAAAGAACAACGCCACCACGTTTTCCGGGTCGACGATGGTGAAGGAATAGAGCGGCGGCAGGAAGAAGAAATTGTACGCGAGCATCGCCACCAGACAGGCGAACAGCGACGGCCATATCCCGTAGCTGATTGCGGCTGCCAGTACCGCCGTCAAGAACACCAGCGCGACGTTCGTGATTCCAAAGCGCTGCAGCAGCAATCCGACCAGCAGCGCGGCCACCACCATGGCGAAGCTGCCCGCGTACGCCTTGCTTTCGCTGTAACGACCGGCAACGGCCACCGTCGGCGCCGGCCGCTTGGATGTGCCCTTCATCGCGCGCGTGAGCTGCTCCGGCACGACATGTACGCTGATATCGCCGGCGCGCCGTATGATTTCATGGGCCGCCGACCCGCGGATCAATTCCCGCCAGAAGCTGCGTTGCGCGGTTGAGGTGACGATATGCGTGAAATTGTTTGCCTTCGCGTAGTCGATGACGCCGTCGGCGACGCTTGACGCCGGAACGCTGACTGCCTGCCCCCCCAGACGCTCGGCAATACGAAGCGCTTCGGCAACGCGATCCCGGTCGCTTTCACTTGCGCGCCGAACATGCGGCGTGTCGACATGAATGGCGGCCCAGGACGCGTGCAATCGGTCGGCGAGCCTGCGCGCGTACCGCACGAGCGCGGCGGCGCCCGGCCGCTCGTTGATACAGACGAGCACCCGTTCGCTTGCTTCCCACGGACCCGGGATCGCATGCGCCCGCATGTAGCTGACCATCTGGTCGTCCACGCGTTGCGCCGTGCGGCGCAGCGCGAGCTCGCGCAGCGCCGTCAGGTTGCCGGGAACAAAGTAATTTTGCGCCGCGCGCTCCGCCGCTTCGGGGAAATAGACCTTTCCCTCTTTCAATCGCTGCAGCAGATCCTCGGGCGTCAGGTCGACGAGTTCCACATCGTCGGCGCGGTCGAGAATGGAATCGGGAACGGTCTCGGCAACGCGGACGCGCGTGATCTTCGCCACGACGTCGTTGAGACTCTCGAGGTGCTGTACGTTCAACGTCGAATAAACATCAATACCGGCGGCGAGGAGTTCCTCGACATCCATGTACCGCTTGGGATGCCGGCTGCCTTCCACGTTGGTGTGCGCAAGTTCGTCGACCAGCACGAGCTTCGGCTTGCGCTGCAGCAGAGCGTCGAGATCCATCTCGGCGAGCACACGCCCTTTGTAGGGGATTCGCTTTTTCGGAATTTTCTCGATGCTTTTCGTCAGCAGATCCGTTTCGACGCGACCGTGCGTCTCCACCACTCCGATGACGACGTCTACGCCTTCGAGCTTGCGCTGCCGCGCCTGCGTCAGCATCTCATAGGTCTTTCCCACGCCGGGAGCGGCGCCAAGAAAGATCTTCAGCCGGCCGCGTCCCTCCTGCCTGGCCTGTTGGAGCAGGGCGTCGGGAGACGGCCGCGCGTCGTCTGTCATGCGCGAAGAATACGACATTTCGGGCGCCTTGACATGCGCCGGCCGGGACTTTCGGTAACGTACGCGCTACGGCGAGCCACGGTCCTTCAGGTCGTCGAGCGCGAGATTGAGCTTCAGCACGTTCACATGCGCCTCTCCGAACAGACCGAGCCAACGGCCCTCCACGTGCTCGTCGACCAGTTGCTGCAGCCGGCTCTGCGGGATGCCGCGCGCCCTGGCGACCCGCGGGATCTGAAAATAGGCGCCTGCCGGCGTGATGTCGGGATCGAGCCCGCTCGCGGACGATGTCACCAGATCGACCGGAACAGGCGAGGAGTTCTCCGCTTTCAGCGTCTTCACATCACCTTTCACCCTGTCGAGCAGAGCCTTGCTTGTCGGACCAAGATTCGAAGCGAGCGAGTTGGCGGCATTGTAAGGCGCGGGGATCGTTTTGCCATGTGCGTCGGTGTCCGTCGTTACCGACAGGCGGCCATGAAAGTACTTTGCCGACGTGAAGTTCTGCCCGATGAGGACCGAGCCAATGACCTGTCCATTCTTTGTAATCAGGCTGCCATTCGCCTGCCAGGGAAAGACGATCTGGGCAATGCCCGTCATTCCCAGTGGGTACACGAGGCCGAACAGGACGGTGCTAACGACCATCATGAGGATTGCGGGGCGGAGTTCCTTGAGCATTTTCTCGTTCCTTCAGACCACACCGACACCGGTCAAGAGCAGATCGATCGCCTTGATTCCGATAAAGGGCACGATAACGCCGCCGGCGCCGTAGATGACCAGATTGCGCGCGAGGAGCCGTCCGGCGCTCTGCGGCCGATATTTCACGCCGCGCAAGGCGAGCGGGATCAAGGCGATGATGATCAGCGCATTGAAGATGACCGCCGACAGAATTGCGCTTTGCGGCGAATGCAGGCGCATCACGTTGACGACGTTCAGAGCCGGATAGAACGCTGCGAACATCGCCGGGATGATCGCGAAATACTTCGCCACGTCGTTGGCGATCGAAAACGTCGTCAGCGCGCCGCGCGTGATGAGCAGTTGTTTTCCGATCAGTACCACCTCGATCAGCTTGGTGGGATCGGAATCAAGATCCACCATGTTGCCGGCCTCGCGCGCAGCCTGGGTTCCGGTCTGCATGGCCACACCGACATCAGCCTGCGCAAGCGCCGGTGCGTCATTGGTGCCATCGCCGCACATGGCGACGAGCTTGCCCTTGGCCTGTTCGGCACGGATAAGCTTCAGCTTGTCCTCCGGAGTCGCCTGGGCAAGGAAATCGTCGACGCCCGATTCCGCAGCGATTGCCGCGGCGGTCAGCGGATTGTCGCCGGTGATCATCACGGTGCGAATGCCCATCCGGCGAAGCTCGGCGAAGCGTTCGCGGATGCCGCCTTTCACGATGTCCTTGAGATGGATGACGCCGAGAATGCGGCCATCGCGCGCGACGGCCAATGGCGTACCGCCGGCGCGCGAGATACGGTCCGTGATCTCTTCGAGCTCCGCCATGGCGGACGGAGCATGCGCGGCGCCGGTCTGCCGTACATAGGCGACGATGGAATCGACCGCGCCCTTGCGAATGTTCGATCCCTCCATGTCGACGCCGCTCATGCGCGTCTGCGCGGTGAAAGGAACGAAGCGCGCGTTCAGCGAGGCCATTTCGCGGGCGCGCAGTCCGTACTTCTCTTTTGCCAGAACGACGATCGATCGGCCTTCCGGCGTTTCGTCCGCCAGTGACGACAGTTGCGCGGCGTCGGCGAGATCGGCCGCCGATACGCCAGGCATGGGCAGGAATTCGGTTGCCTGCCGATTGCCGAGCGTGATCGTCCCCGTCTTGTCGAGAAGGAGCGTGTCGACATCGCCCGCCGCTTCGACGGCGCGGCCCGACATCGCCAGCACATTGAATTTCACCAACCGGTCCATGCCGGCGATGCCGATCGCGGAAAGCAGCGCGCCGATCGTCGTCGGAATGAGCGTGACAAAGAGCGCCACCAGGATCACTACCGGAACGACGCCGCCGGCATATTTCGCAAAGCTCGGAATCGTAACCGTCGCGAAGACGAAGATGATCGTCATGCCGGCGAGGAGAATATTGAGCGCGATTTCGTTGGGCGTCTTCTGGCGCTCGGCGCCTTCGACCAGCGCGATCATCCGGTCGAGGAACGTCTCCCCCGGCTTCGAGGTGATGCGCACCACGATCTGGTCGGAGAGAACGCGCGTGCCGCCGGTGACCGACGAACGGTCGCCGCCCGACTCGCGGATGACCGGCGCCGACTCGCCGGTGATCGCCGACTCGTCGACCGAGGCGATGCCCTCGATGATGTCGCCGTCGGAGGGGATGATGTCCCCGGTCTCCACCAGCACGACATCGCCGACAGTCAGCTTGTAGGCGGCGGTCGGCACGATGGTGCCGAGCTTGTCGTCGACGATCAGCTTGGCCTTCACCTCCACGCGTTGGGCGCGTAGCGCGTCGGCGGCGGCCTTGCCCCG